>NZ_JAEKDC010000008.1:0-240657 GCF_016405645.1 Pseudomonas sp. MF5691 | reverse complement strand
GATATCTGCAACCAGATCCCAGGCTGCGTCGGGGAGTTCATACCGCTTTGCCATCTTGGCCTCCTGGCTTTAATGGCGGTGTATTTTACAGAAAATCGTATTTCTTGGGTTTACGTACAGAGCCTAGTATTGCCTGGCGCGCTAAGCATTTGTATGACCCGGTATTTCACCACACCATCCCGCCAGCGTGGACCTTGATATTCATTGCACAGCAGCCTTGACGGCCACCTCGTAAATTCTTGACGAGGCTGGTGCTGGCCAAGTTGCGAGAATGCCCGAAAAGCCTTGCCCTGCGTGGCTTTCAGCGCTCCTCCTGCTGGTGGCTCCGAAGAAATCCGTCAAGACCTGTCAAGAATTTGGTCAAGGCTCCGTCAAGGATGGTCAAGGATTTGAGAGCCGTATTTCCATCTCTGGACTTCTGATGTGGCTCTCGGAACCGCCCGCAGCGGGACACACCCCTAATTCTGGACGTGGTGACTATCTGCCCTGCTACGCCGATCGGTCAGAGCCCTTGATTGCTATGGCTCGCGGGCTGGGCCAGATCACGTTCCGCGGCGCGATCCGTCCAGAACTGTCCAGAATTATTTGCCTCCTCACGATTGGCCCAGACTGCCCGCGACGGCCAACTCAGCAATGCCCTGGCGAATGAACATCAGGTTCTCGTCGAGCGTTTCCAGTGCGCCGCGCACGTTGTTGGCAATGTCTGCCGATCCGCGCTGTTCGACCCAGTTGGAAAGCTCCTCCACCGCGGCGCCCAGGGCGAGCTGGTTTTGGTTGAGGCGGTCGAACAGGCTGGCAATCAGTTTGGTTTCCGTCATGGTGGCTCTCCGTGTTTCGGGAGAGCGTAGCACCGGCGCCGCGAATGCCCGGAATCACCTTTACGTGGTTTGCGTCTGCCGGCGGCAAAGTGCCCTGGTGATGTGATACGGGATTTCCCCGAATCTAATGCGTGAGCCCCGCCCGCATTGGTCGCTGCGCGTTCTCAGGCGGCCACGCTCGCCGAATCCGTCTCATGCCTGTCTCACATTCGCCAGCGATTCGGTAAAGGCCAGGTAAAAGTAGGAGAGACGAAAGGGCGGGGTTCGTCTGGGGTCTGTCAGGGGTATCAGCGGCCACGTTGCGCTTGTTTGACGGGCTGGCCACGCAGTAAGCCTCAGACGCCCACCCGGCGTGGTTTTGGTCTGATGCCTGTCTCGCATTCCGTCAAAGTGTGGTCAAAGTAAATGCCGGCGCCAGCGTGTTGGGATCTACACGGTGAGTTGAATTCAACACTCAATGCTGGCGCGGATCGTGCGCGCCGACCAGTCGACCCCGCGCCGTGGGTTTTGTCTGGGCCTGGCCGGGTTGCCAGTGGAAAACACTGCAAAACGCTGGAAACAACAGTGGAAACCAGCGCCTGGCAACCGCTTGTATTGGTAACTTCCCGTGTTAACCAGCGTGGTAACCACTGGCTAGGTTCGCACCAGGCTCGCGTAAGAGGGTGCGAACCGGAAGTGCGAACCTCAGTGCGAACCTGCTGTCGGTACGCACCCGAATGCGTACCAACCGTGCGTACTGAGCTGCGTACCCAGCGACGGCGACCCGATCTGCAGCAGCGCGTTCTGCTGTTACACCGGTTGTTACACGGCCCCAGTGCGTGAATATGCTGCGTGAACCCTTCGCGGGAGGGCTTCGCGCATCGACTAGGTGCGCGATCAGCATGCGTGAAACATTACGCGAGATCACTGATGTCTGCGGCTATTGGATGCCGCACTGACGCAATGCGACCTCCAGCGATTGGTCCAGTACATATTCCCCGGTCGTAGACGCTGCTTGATTCAGTCCAACAGTGCGGTAGATAAGAGTCTTGCCGGATCGCATCTCTTTGAGAATGGACTGAGCCTTCTCGCCTGTTGACGCGGTAAAAGGCGACATGGATCGCGCTGTAGCCTCCATCGCAGTCTTGTAGGCGTTTTCCACTATCTGTTGTTGCTGGGGATCTTTCGGCGCATAGGCTTGCATAGCTTTGAGCTGGCCCTCGGGCACATAGTCCAGCGGGGTTTCGCTGGTGCTTATCGTCCATGCCTTTTTCTGATCGACTCTGAGCTGGACGTCGCCGACCGGGATCAGGAAGCGGCCGCCGCTTTTCACACCTACCCGGAGGTCGCCATTTATCACCTCAATGTATGGGTAGTATTGATTGCTGACGGTGTATATCCCGCCCCTTGTGTAATAGGTGCCCACCGTGACCGCGCAACTGGATTTATCAGTGAATTTGTCAGTGTTGCGGACAGTCACCCATTCGACGGCGGGGCCGGTAGCACAGCCAGACGTCATAAGGGCGAGTAATAAGACAGGGGCGAGCTTCACATTCACATTCCTTGTATTGGGTTAGGCTGGTCAGGTGGTCGGCAATATAGCAGTCCGGAGTGCTATCCCGCGTGGCTCGGCCAGCATTTGGCCCCTCCATGGTGCGTTTCTCCGAGAGGGATTGGACGAGCCCTTGACCAGCCAAAAGTGGTCACTGATGGTGGTCACCGTGTCTGGTCACCACCCTGGCTCCGGCGTGGATCAACGCCAAACCGTGGATACCAGAGTGGATACCAGCTAGATGGCGAAACAGACGATTTGGTCTGAGTGAGACCATATCGTCTGTCTCGGCTTCTGGAGGCTTGTTAGAGACACGCCTTTGAGGATCTTAGGGCGATCTCTTTTCCTGAGCCGAAGTCGAGATAAGCGCGCTGGTAAAACTTCACAGAGCTACCTGACGTGTTTTTTGCGATCTGTAGGATTTCATTTGTATTCATGTCATTGCCACTGATTAGCCGATAGCCGGTTTCGGTTTCCGACATGGTTGCGTCAGGACGTGACTCTTGCCACTGAGGGAAAACACAGAGCGCGTACTTCTTCGGGGATTTCGCGGTGGTAGCCGAAAAAGTCGGGCCCTTTTGAATCAGGCTGTTAGGTGAGTAACAGCCTGCCAGGAGGAGGGTAGAGGCTGCGAAAATTGCTACTCCGACAAAGCGCATGGGTCGTCGTCCATTACTGATGAGATGTGGAAACTACCATGCGCCTGGTGAAAGCCCCAATTAGTGACGCTTTTCTCCGATAACCTCTCCGCTCGCAGCCATCGCGAAGATGCGACGCCACTGCTCTACGAGTTCCGGGTCAGGATTGAGTGTGGTCTTCATCATGTTGCTGACTGTGGGGTGATGCCCTCCAGCGGCGTTAATCAACTCGTCTGTGGTGAGCCCATAGATTGAGCAGAACTCTTCCCACGCTGCCTTAGCTGAGGCGACCTGATCGAGACACTGACCTAAAATCACTGTTCCGGCATTGGACATATTGGCCGCCATCGTGAGTGCTATACCGCGCATCTCACTTTCAAAAATGTGTGCGACGCGGCAAAGCATTCGGAAAGTGTTTAGGTATTCAAGATTGGTCACTTCGACTGTTTCGGTGGGACAGCTATTCATTAGCCGCTTTAGCTCATCAGTATTTCTAGAGCCGACTGCTCGAATGCTCAATTTCACTCGTTCTGCAATATCCATCAATTCACCTTTGATTTTCAGCTTTCCGGTTAGCCCATGCGATTTCACACTTGATCCTCAGCATAGATCGCGGCACTGATAATCGCGCCACCCCAGCGCCGCCGGCCAATGCACAACGGGACAGGGTTGCCGGATGCCGTGGTGTTCTTGGCGCTGCCGAAGGCGTAGCCGGGGGTATTCTCTGGCGCAGCGCTGGTCTTGAGGCCCGTGGCTTGAGGGCTCAGCATCTGGATCACGCCGCCGGCGGCGGTGCCAATCCCGGCACCCATTACAGCCGTTGCGGCGGCACCTGCCGTCATGAATGACGCGACAACAATGAGGACTATTCCGATCACTGTTTGCAAGACGCCTGCCCGTTTGCTCCCCGATATAACCGGCACAATCCTTATTTCTCGACAACCACCAAGTCCAAACTCGTCCTCGCCAACATTCTTCCGGTTGCGGAAAACCGCAAACTCCAACCCTCTCGCCTTGGCGCTAGCTATATCCTGTGCGAACCCCGGGTGATTTACATCTATCGCCTTCATTGCCTCGCGGGTGTCCCCGTGGCCGGAAAGCAGGAAAGTGTGTTCCCTGCCGTATTTCTTCGCGAGCGAACCGCCCAATAGAACTGTTGTTCGCGGGGTGTACTCGATAACTAATGCGGCCATGGTTTATTTCTCCTACTTATCGTTGGTGGCGTGGGTTGGTACTTCGGCGCCGATCTGCATGGCGAGCATCATTCGGGATGCCATGGCGTCGCCACGGATAGCCTTTTCACGTTCTGGATCTGGATTCCACGCCCAGCAATGGGTTGACACAAACGCTCGAGCGAACGGCTCTATTGGCTTCATCAGATCTGCTGCTATACAAGCCTCGTCCTCGGTGTAATACGGACCATCGATCTCCTTACGGCCACCCTTGACGATGTGGTCAACGCCCCAGACGTAATACCCCGCCACCGCTTTCGGGTTGATCACGAAGTCAGTCACCTTGCACGCCTCGGCGAAGCGCTCCCGGTGTGTGGGTGCCTGGCCTGTGGTGTTGCTATGTTGGTCTGTCATGTTTCCTCTTATGCGCCGCTGGCGCTGGTCATGGGCTTGTGCCCGGTGGTGTTGCTTGGTGTCGCGCCACGTTTTCGTGATTCGCAAAACGTGGCGCGGAAAATGGTCAGTTGCCGACGATGCTGAGGGCTGGTGGCAGCTTTGGGCCGAACGGCGCACCAGGGGCGAATGGGTCGGGTAGTTGATCTTCCGGGCACTCCCTGATGAACCGGATCATGGCGGCGTGGCAGGCCCGATACAGCGGGCCACCGGCGCCCCATTCGTCGCTCTTGCGGTCGGCGCTGTCCTCCAGTTGGGATAGGTAGGCCACTCCACGAAGGCTGGTGTCACCGTCTGCGCTGGCCCGATGGCGATGTACTGGGTTGACGCCCAGTAGGTCGCACATCTGGTCGAAGCCCAGAGCCTGCGCCAGCCCCTCGCGGTCGAACATTAGTGATTGGCCAAACCCTGCGAGTGCGCTCCACGCTCCGCTGCGGGTAGCCTCCTGGTGTTCGTTGGCCTGCTCCTCCAGTTCCGCAATGGTCTGCCGGGTGAATGGGAGAAACGCTTTCAGCTTTCCCGCTTGCCGGCGTAGGGCTCGCCGTTCACTGCGGATAACGTCGAGCTGTCCAGCAATGGCGCGACAGATTCGCCGGGTGGTGATGAGCTGCGTGGTGGCGCTGACGCCTGGCTTCAAAGCGATGTTGCACAAGCGGGTGATAAGGCTGGGCGTCATTGGTACGCCTCCATAGGTGTGGCGTCGTAGCTGGTGCGCAGGTGGGCGCCAGCCGTGCAATGGCGGCCGGTGGGCGCGTAGCAGCGCCGACAAACCATGATGTGGTTGAGGTATTGGTCGCGAGCCTGTCGCCATTCAGGTGTGGCAGTGGCGGCGCTTGCGTGTGGGCTTGTGATGAGCCGGGGGGTGCGCTCGACGAGGCTGGCCAGCATCAGGCGCGGGCGAGGTTCAAGGCGACTCCGCAAATTTGTGGAGTCGGCACCTGCAATGGCTGGCGGCATGTGATCGAGCAGGCCGGAAAGGAGACTCATACCGTCACCTCGGCCTGATCGCTGGTAATCCAGTGTTCCTGTGATTTCAAAAACACCGGCAACAGCGGCAACAATGGCAACAGCCCCGTAAACCGTGGCCTCCAGGCGTTGCCGATGCTGCCAAACTGTTGCCACCGGTTTTTTACCGGCAACAGTGATAACCAAATGAAAGGAGAGAGCCGGTCTCTTATGTTGAAAGTGAGGTGTGCGTTGCCAGTTGTTGCCACTTTTTTTATAGGGTGGCAACGGCTGTAAGCCACGTCCCGCAAGGCCGTTGCCGGTGTTGCCACTGTTGCCAGTGATTCTAGGTTCCTGTGAACTCGGGCAATCTGGATTGCTGGTCTTGGAGTGACGTTCATACGCCACCGCCTTCACGATCCATGATGTCTGGGTCGATCACGTAGAGACGCGCCTGGCCACCACCTGGGAGACGGTAGTTTTTGGTTTTACGCTCGTTGTCACGGCGTGCAAGGACGTTCGCGCCCTCCAGAGCTTTGATGATGCGAGAAAGGCCATATCCGTGTGCCGCCTCTATGAGCGCTGGCTTGTTGAATAGGTACAGGCGGTTGGTGCCCACCAGCTCCCAGTACCCGGCGCGGTTAAATACCTTGGTATCAGGCGTCTGGTCGTCGACATCAGAAAAGCGGCTGCTACCGTGGCGGTCGATAAAGTCCAGGATGCCCGCCAGGATTTGCCGATCTTCGGCGTTGCCGCTGCCAACCCGGCTGAGCCATTCGCCGTACAGCAAACGGCAGTCGGCGAGGGCGGTGCCCGGCACCCATGGCAGCAGGCCGTAGGCGATGGCCATCTCGCCGGCAAGCGCGATCACCGCAAACCGATCAGCTACGCGGCCAGCCTGGGCGTTGTCTTCCACAAAGCTGGCGCGCACCCCGGCGAAGTCTTCCAGTAGGCCTGTGTGGTCGTCGCTTTCGAGCAGCTTCTCGACAAAGGCCGGCCCGAGGTGTCCATGGTGGGCGCCGACCGCCACGGTGAGCTGCCGGTGAAAGTCCGCTCCCTCAAGCCCATGCAATTCGTCGAAGGCCCGGTGTGTGCGGGTACCGGCGTTTACGTCGACCATGCGCAGCTCGGCGCCAGCGTGGGCAGCATTGCCGGATATGGCTGCGTGTTCGGAGAGGGAGCGCTCGCCGCTGGAGAGTGTCAGTAGACGCCAGCTCAATTTGGCGCGGCCTTCGCGCTCGCGGGTCATAGTGCCTTTGCCCTGGCCGTTGGCGAGGGAGTAGGCCATTTCCTGTACGCGCTTGGGGTCGGCGCGCTTTATCTCATCCAAGGGCAGGATGGTGTCATTGCGGCTCGATGCCTCGATCTCCAGGCCGCCCTTGGTCATGTCCCAACTGGCGGCGAACACGCCCGGGTCGCCCCATACCGACGATCCGATCAGTTGTGCCAGCGACTTACCGCTCGAGCTATCGCCCACCAAGTGAACACCACCGCCCAGCACGCCCACCAAACTCAGCAAAGGGCCAGCCAGTGCGCAGCCGATCGCCAGTGTCAGCACCGGGTTACCCGCGCACTTGGCGGCCACCTCCGATTGCCACAGCGCCAGCTCGCCGCGCCGGCTGAAAAGTACCTGAGCCTTATTGCTGGCCTGGTACCGGACATTGGCGCTGCCGATGGTTCGCCCAGGCAGCACGAACGCGCCCGACTCATGCCAGCCCGGCCGGCTGGTGGTGGCAAACACTTCTGCAGGATGCTGGTCGAGCAGGTACTCCATGAACGTCCCGCGCTTCTTGAGGGCAATGATGACGCCCATCCCGAACAATGCGCGGCGGGCGTCCTCGCCGCTGCCGCCGAACACTTCCATGGCGATGATCCACTCCTTGATGCCGCCCTCTGTGACCAGGCGCAGCAACCGCCCCTCGCTGCCATCGTCGCTGTTGGTGGTGCGGGCCACGACCGTGACAGGGCTGGAGATCCACTCATCGGTGATAGGCCGGTCGCCGGTATCGCCCTCGGCGTCGTCCTGGTCAGCGGCGGCGCGCTTGAAGCTATGCCAGTAAACGCCCGGGCGCAGCTTGCGGCCCTTCTCATTGATCACCCAATGCTCATATACCGCCCAGCAGGGACGATCTGGCGCAATGGTCGCGGCGTCCGGCCGAAGGTTGATCACGTTGTCAGGCTTGGACATGGGCGAGTTTCCAGTTGGCGAGGTCGTTGAAGTCGGTGAGGTCATCGGGCGCGCCTTCCGGCCACTCAGGGAAAGCCACTTGGCCACCCACGGCCGCCGCCGCTGCGTTTGCCGCTGAGCGCCCCGGGTTTCCATCGGTGAGCCGGTCGTCGTCGCCGGCGATGACGATTGCCTGGCCCGGGTAGCGAGCGCGAAGGGCCGTCGCCGCCGGGATCAAATTGCCCGCGTTCATGGCAGCGGCAACGACGTAGCCGCCGTGCTGGTGGAGGCTGGCGGCCGTCGCCCAGCCTTCGCAGATGCAAAGCACAGAACCTGGCTCAATGATGCCCAGCGGCGAATAGGTGCCTTTGATCCGGCCGCCGAACAGGAAACGCTTGTCGCCGTCCGGCCCGATCCTTTGCAGGTTGACCAAGCGCCCATCCAGGTACAGCGGGATCAGCAGGTCAGCGCCACGCTGGCGCAGGCCGTAGGAGCGAACTGCCTTGGCTACCAGATACGGGTGGTCGGGGGAGGCGCGGCGCGCATTGCGCCACCAGTGGTTGGCCTTCTCGGCGGCCTGCTGCTGGCGCTGGTGTTGCTCGGCTTCGCGCTGGCGCCGGGCTAGATCAACCCGCTCGCGGATTTGTGCGGCTTCGCGAGCGTCCACCGGTTCGCGACTACACCAGGTGCTGGCGCCACCGGCTTTCCAACTGCCGAAAGCGCCGGATGCAATGCCGTCCAGGTACAGCACATACCAGCCATTGAGCGAGCCAGGCTTATCCTCCGGCACACGGAATCGGTGGATTGCACCGTCGGGCTCTGGTAGCCAGTCGAGGGGGCCATAGACGGCCTGGAGCGCATCACGGAATAGAACGGCCGGATCAATATCCTGCTGACTGGTCACAGGGTGCTCCCGTTAGCAATCTGCTTACGGATTTCGGCGGCGGTCTTTCCTGCGGTATCAATATCCATGCCTGGCGCACGAAGTTGCGTTATCTCCAGGTCGGAGAGACCAAGTTCGCGCATTCGACGAATCCAGCTTGCAAGTCGCTCCAGAGTTCTCTGTTTTGACGTAGGGCCGCTCATCATTTCTTGCGAGCGAAGGCACACCTCGCACATATCGCCTGGCAGCGGCTTGGTGGCCCAAGTGCCAGGGCGCCGATACTCATAGAGGCCGCAATCGCAGCGACAGACCCACCAAGTTCCATTGCCTGCAAGGCTTGGTCGATGCCATGCATACGCTGTCATTCGACCGCGCTTCTTGCCGGTGTAGTCAGTGGCGTGCTCGGGGCGGATGGGCGCCTGCGGTGGGTGGTCGAGGGTGATTCGCATCTTCGGGCGAACCTTGTCGAACCGCGCCTCAAAATGCTCGCCCTTGAGAAAGCCGACAGCTACAGCGGCCCTGTTTACTGGTAGGGGATGTAGTTTGAGTTTCTCGAAAACAGAAGCGCTCATGCGGCCCCCTTCGGCGGGGTAAACCGCTTGGCCAAGTTCTCCAGTTTCTGAGTCAGGCGCTCCAGCTCATCGCAGTGGCGGCCTTGATCGCCTTCCGAGATGCGTAGCTCCAGGAAGCCCACCAGGGTTTCCACCAGCAGCGTATAGCTGGCGCTGTCGATATGCGCGCCAGCCGCGGGTGGGCCGCCACTGCCTTTGCGCTTGATTGGGGTCACGTCACCCATGGCTGACCTCCCGGCGATCAGCGCCAGCAAAGGCCCGGCAAACTTGACCGTTGTTCAAACCGTGCCAGCGGGTGATGTCGTCGATTGAGTCAACCAGACAGGCCGTCACCTGGGCGCCAGAACTACGCATAACAACGCGCCCGCACTCAGCGTCGGCCTCGGTCAAGAACGGCCCCAGCAATGACTTGGGCACCTTCGGGTGGGTGACGTAAAACAGTTCGGTGGCTTTCTTCGGGCAAGCCGATCCCGTCGACGCTGATGCGCCGTTTTGAATTTTCATGCTTAACCTCTTAGGTCAGGTCGCTAGATCGACTCTGAACATGACGGCATTGCCGCCTTGGAATGGGGTGGTGGTCATTTACGATCTACCGGCCGGCGTGGATCTGGCCCGGACAACTCATCCGCTAGATCGCCGCGGGCAATTCGGAATGCTTGCTCCATGTCCTCGGCCAAACGCACACCTTGATAGGTGAGTTGACCGACAGCCGCCTTGGCTGGACCAGGAAAGCGTGTATTGAGTAGCTCCATTCCGTTCACCGCCTCCTCCTCGGATTCAAAAGGGGCGATCATTCGCGAGTACAGCAGGCCATTCTTCTCAACGGCGGGCGTGTAGACGAACCAATAGGCTTGGCGTACGTCGTGGGCGCGGTTATCTGTCGACATTGAATATCTCCCGGTGGTTGATCGGTTTGGCGTCTTCAATCTCCTGATCAGTTTTCCAGTGGCTCGACATGAAGCCGTGCGAATGCAGATGGATCTCGGCCATCAGATCGCGCATGCGGATATTGATCGGTCTGCTGCCGCCGCCGAGAGAGGGTGCGATCGCCTGGGTGTAGATCGTCCGGAGCTCGTCGAACAACTCACGAGCGAGACGCATACCGCGCTGCTCGCCTGGGGTAAGAGCGGAGGTTCTGACCACCACGCCGGTGCGGGGCGTGTCGCCGTTGGTTAGAGTTTTCATGCCGAAACCTCCCGCGATTCATCCTCGATGTCTTCGAGGTCTTTATCCTCAACCCAGGCAACGCCATTGCGCTTTGCGCGCAAGCCATTCACAGCGGCAATAGCGATGCGATCCACGAAGCCGATCTCAAGGCACGTAAATCGGCCACACATAGTGCCCAATGCTGACTTGATGGCCCAAAGCGCCTCATGCTCGTCGTGCGCGGCAAGCTCCACGATCTCGTCGTTGAAGAAAGCTATCCCCTTTTCCCAGTCGGCAGCCACGCCAGGGTTGCCCAAGGGCCAGTTGATGAGTCGACCCATATCGTCGCGCCTAGTGAAGCTGAGGTCGTCGCGGGTTTTGATTGACGTTTTCACTGGCCACCCCCAGCGCCCAGGGCAGCACACCCGGACAGGGCGGCGGAAATTGCCTCGCGGTTGCAGTCGGCGGTGTTGGCGCCGTCAGCGGCAAAGTTCCACGCCACGTCTACCAGGTTGCGGACGTGCTGACTGGTGCCCTTGTCTGCCAGTGCGGCGTAGAGGACGGCCTCAACCTTGCGTAGAGCGATCTGGGCGCTTTCGAGATCCTCGAGCGCATCGTGGGCGACTTCCTGGATGGTGCGGGCGCGAGTATTCATTGCGCACCCCCGATAGACTCCAGGGAGCGGGCGATGGCCATGTGGGCGTTGTAACGGGTTAGACGAACGGAAAGTGATGAGTTTGCGCGGAGGGCGCTCAGGGCCATGCGGCGGTGAGCAAATGCGCGAATTGCGGACGGAATGAGGGCGGACATAGGTGGCGCTCCAAGTTGAATTTCGGAACTGCCACGGTCCTTCCTACGGGATTGGGTGGCAGCCGTGCGTGGGGTAGGAATACCGGGAAACTTGGAACCCGGCCAGGCCGAAGCCTGCCCACACACGGCCGCCATAACACTTAACTGCGGGCGTAAAAAAAGACGCCAGCAATCGTAATGGGGGCGCCTGTGCGCCAAGTTTTCTGTTGGGTTCCTACACCCGATCATGGATTTTGCCATGACTTGGGGCGAACCATACCGATCACTTACGGCGCGTGCAACCAAAGTTATCGACCACTCATCGCCGATCGTGAGCGCGGCGTTCATGCTGCCACCGGGCGACGAGGCGCATTTGTCCCTTTGAGCATAGCCAGCACGCTCTTGGCGCGCTTGTATTCGGTAGGCGGCAAGCTGTAGCGAGTCACAAGGCAAGGCAGCCCCCAGTGGTTCGGCACGCGCTCGGACTTGCGGGCGAACTTCAGGCCGTAGCCGTGGGCCAAGCTGCTGATTGTGCTGTGGAGGCAGTGATCGCCCAGGCGTTCGGCCTCGAAGCGATTGAGGCTGCGGTCCTGGAGCAGATACGCCAGGACGCGGCTGATCTTCGTCGGCGCTTTCCCTGTGCTGGTGGTACTATCGGCGTGAGATTTTTCTGGGCTGGCCTTTATGGGTTGGCCTTTTTTTTGGTCGGTCATTTATGCCGCCTCCCCTCGCAAGGCGATGCGCTGGCGCACCCAGGCATGGACCTCGGCCAGCACAAAGCCAACTGGCGAACCACGCGACTTGCTGTTGCTCAGCGGCACAGGGCGGGGGAAGGTCGGATCGTCTTTTAGGCGCTTGTAGACGGTGGGACGGGCGAGGCCGGTGATGGCTTCGAGATCCGGCATACGGATTAGGGTGATCGCCGGGTCGAAGTTCTGCGCGGCGGCGGCAGAAGGTTGGTGTGGTGCGTGAATGGTGTGCATTGTGCGTTTCCCGATACTGATTTAGACGGGAAACAGGTTCGCTTTTAGCTCATTGTCGGTCACCGCAATTGCGGAATTTAGTACCGCAATCACGGGTTTCGACGAAATTAATCACGGTCTTTCATGGCCTTGTTGGCAATGGAAAATATTTTCTCTAGGTTCCTTTTGCTGAAACCTCTCATATGGGGATATGTCTCCAGCATCTCGGAAATAATTGCCGACTGATTGAGGCCGGAACGGCTGGGCTTTCCGATTAGAGCGATCAAGGCCGCGATGACGGGGTAGCTAGATAAGGTGTCCGCCCCTCTGTTGTTATTTGCTTTGATGCCGCGGATATGTGATCCGTTGATTGTCGAGACCTTGTGAAAAACAGTCTCGTCGTTTTCATTGAGGCTCCAGATCCTATTTTCTCTTGGCGGCGGCGTCAGGGTGGTAGACGGCAGAGATGAGTTTGCCAGTTCAGCAATTCGCAGGATCTCTTCGGGGTGTACCTGTACTAGCTCGAATGGCTCAATCGGCGTCAGCCGCTCGGTTGCTTCATCGAACGTTAGGACTTCGCCATGATCGCTGCGATCCACAAACCATGCGTAGGTGACACCGTTGAGGCAGTGCGCGGGCGCGGCACCCAGTTCTGTGTCGATCATTTGCAGGGCGTCATTCAGATTGAATGTGAATATTCTTTGAGGTCCGTCTACTACGGGCTCCCGAATCAATGTCCATACTTTTTTTCCTGGGTATGGTTCTTCCATTGGCATGCCGGTAAAAGGGCCGCCGATGCTGATATTTAGATGCCCATCGAGGTAGAGATCGAACAAGTCGTCAGCGCTTGCGGCCTCACCTATTAAACTTTCGAGCCATTGCGCAGCACGCGCCAGAGGCAAACCTGATTTGAATCTGGTGAGTTTACTGGTCATTGATTCCTGCCTTTTGCAATTCCATTAGCGAATGTCATGCCCGTTTGCCGAAGTCGCCTTGAGCAACCACGCCGCCAGCCAGGCCGTCGAGGTAGTTCGCATACCATTGCATCATCTTCGTGCGCTGCGGCAGATATTGGGCCTTGTTGTAGACGCCGGCAACGCCAGGCTTTTTGTGTGAAAGCTGGGCCTCGATGTGGTTCTCGTCGAATCCGTTCTCGTTGAGCACTGTCGACGCGATATGCCGGAAGCCGTGACCGGTTTGTCGACCTTCATATCCCATACGGCGCAGCGCCATCAGAAACACGGTGTCACTGCGTGGCTTGGTGTGGTCGCTGCGGCCTGGGAACAAGAGGGGATAGCTGCCGGTGTACTGGCGCAGTTCCTCCAGCGCCTCTATAGCCTGAGATGAAAGCGGCACCAGGTGCTCAAGTCCCTTTTTGCGACCTTTGCGCTCGACTGGGATCGTCCAGACCTTCTTGGCAAAATCGAACTCCGACCACTGCGCCTCGCGCAGCTCGCTGGGGCGCACCGCGAACAGGCTCAGCAGGCGCAGGCCGAGGCGCACATCGTGAGCGTGTGGATAGGCAGCGATGGCGCGGATCAGGCCGGGAAGCTCATCGGGTGAGACGTGGGCGTAGTTCTCGGCCTTGCCTGACTGGAGGTATTTTTGCAGCCCCTCAAGCGGGTTATGGGTCGCCCGGCCAGTTACTCGGGCCAGGTCGTAGGCGTCTCGGCAGTACGAGCGCACCCGGCTCATTTGCTCAAGAATTCCCTGTTGTTCCATGCCGCGCAGAAACTCCATCCACTCAAGCGGTGTGATGTCGGCATAGGGGCGTTTACCGAACACCGGGAAGACGTGACGCTCCAGGGCGCCGAGGATTCGCTTGGCGGTACCCGCATCCCAGTTGGTCAGGCGTGAGGCGTACCACTCTCTCGCCAGCGGCTCGAATGTCTCGCCGGCGATATCCCTTTCTGCTTTCTTGCGGGCTTGCTTGGTAACGATCGGGTTTTTGCCGTCGGCGGCGTCGGTGCGCAATTCGGCAGCTTTCTGCCTGGCGACTGATCCGCTCACCTCGGGGTAACCTCCAAGCCCAAGCCATGACCATTTGCCGTCGGGCTTCTTGTAGCGAAGCTGCCAGGACTTTTGGCCATCAGGCTTCACGCGGAAATAAAGGCCGCTCCCGTCCAGCTCGCGATACTCGTTGGCATCAGGCTCCAGGCCGGCCAATGCGGTATCGGAAAGGGGGCGGCGTTTTATCTCGGATCGCTTCATTTGGGCTTGTATCCCCTCGGTTCAATTATTTGTCGAGGATACACAGGGGGATACACGGAGGGAAGGTATAGGGGGATACAGGGAGAGATAGCCAGAAACAAGAAAGCCCGCACGAGGCGGGCTTCTTGTGGTTGTTTAGAGACTCATGGAGACATCTGTAAACAGGTACTTGGTGGCTACACAGGGACTTGAACCCCGGACCCCAGCATTATGAATGCTATGCTCTAACCAACTGAGCTATGTAGCCAAGTGGCGCGCATTATTCGCGTAGAACGGGAATGCGTCAAGCGCTTTTTTTGAAAATTTATCTACGCTATCAACTGTTTAAGGAAAAACACCGGGTGAGGCGACCAGTGGCTGGGGATTTGTGCACTTCACCAGGCCGCGAACATCTGAGTGTGGGGCTTGCCTGCGATGGCATCTGATACACCGAGTTGCCTGCATCGCGGGCAAGCCCGGCTCCCACACAAGCCCGCACACATTTGATTTGTGGCGCGTTCGGCGCCTGGCAGGTGTTCGCTGCAACGATTCACCTACTCGTTAGCCTGCTAACGGGATAGCCTTCCTGCCCCATTAAGTGGCACATTGTCACACCTGCACCTGTGCATCCATCTGCTGTACGGAAACGTTCCTCATGGCCCTTACCAATTCCCAGCCTTCAGTGGCTACGGCGCCGGCCGCGGCGCAATCCAGCCCGTTGGTCATGCGTATCATCGGCGCCGTGGCGCTGGCGCACTTGATCAATGACTTGATTCAGGCGGTGTTGCCGTCGATCTACCCGATGCTCAAGCAAAGCTATGGCCTGACCTTTACCCAGGTCGGCCTGATTACCCTGACGTTCCAGCTCACGGCCTCGCTGCTGCAGCCATGGGTGGGGTATTACACCGACCGTCATCCCAAGCCGTTCCTGTTGCCCTGCGGGATGATCTGTACGCTGGTGGGGATTTTGATGATGTCCCAGGTCGGCAGTTTCCCGCTGATTCTGCTGGCGGCGGCGTTGATCGGTATTGGCTCCTCGACCTTCCACCCGGAGGCGTCCCGCGTGGCGCGCCTGGCCTCGGGTGGGCGTTATGGCCTGGCACAATCGACCTTCCAGGTGGGCGGTAACGTGGGTTCGGCGTTTGGCCCGTTGCTGGCGGCGGCGATCATCATTCCGTTCGGCCAGGGCAATGTCGCCTGGTTCGGCTTGTTCGCGGTGTTTGCCCTGGGCGTGCTGTATGCGATCAGCCGCTGGTACCGCAACCATTTGAACCTGTTCAAGCTCAAGCAAGGCCAGGCCGCCACCCATGGCCTGTCGAAAAACCGTGTGCTCGGCGCGCTGGTGGTGCTGGGGCTGTTGGTGTTCTCCAAGTACTTCTACATGGCCAGCTTCACCAGTTACTTCACCTTTTACCTGATCGAGAAGTTCGACCTGTCGGTGGCCAGTTCCCAGTTGCATCTGTTCCTGTTCCTCGGCGCGGTGGCGGCGGGTACGTTCTTTGGCGGGCCGATTGGCGACAAGATCGGCCGTAAGGCGGTGATCTGGTTCTCGATCCTCGGTGTGGCGCCGTTCACCTTGCTGTTGCCCCATGTCGACCTGTTCTGGACCAGCGTGCTCAGTGTGGTGATCGGTTTTATCCTGGCCTCGGCGTTCTCGGCGATTGTGGTGTACGCGCAGGAATTGGTACCGGGCAATGTAGGGATGATCGCCGGGGTGTTCTTTGGCCTGATGTTTGGGTTTGGCGGGATTGGCGCGGCGTTGCTGGGGTATCTGGCAGATATTCATGGCATCGAGTACGTGTACACGTTGTGCTCGTTCCTGCCATTGCTCGGGGTGCTGGCGATTCTGTTGCCTCGCACGAAAAAAGCGTAAAGCCGTAAGGTTTGCCCTATCCCTGGGCGACACCTTTCCTACTGGTAGGGGTGAGACTTTGTCGCGCGTTTGAGCTGTTCCCGCGCCCGGGACAGTCGGGAGCGGACGGTACCAATCGGGATCGCCAGGGCGTCGGCGGTGTCCTGGTAGCTGCCGTCGGTTTCCAATGAGGCATACAAGGTATTGCGCATTTCCAGGGGCAGGTGCTGGATGGCACTCAGAGTATTTTCCAGGCGGCGGCTGATCTCAAATTGGCGCGCCAGATCCTGTTCTTCGTTCTGCCCATGGGAGAGCGCTTCGTCGAACTCGCAATGCACCGGCTTGGCATAGAGGCGGCGGAAGTGATTGCGGATCAAGTTCAGCGCGATCCCGCACATCCAGGTGCTCAGTGACGCCTGCGCGCTGAAGTGATGGCGGTTGCGCCAGGCCTCCAGATACGTCAGTTGCAGGATGTCGTCCGCATCCTCTGGGTTCAGTACGCGTTTATGAATGAACCGGCGCAGGCGCTTGTGGTGGTCGTCGGACAGATCTTGGATGGATTGGCTAGGGTCACGGGGTAAATTAACTAAAACACTGATAGGGATATCCATGATTTTTCCTCAGGGTAGAAGCAGTCGAAATGGTTTCGACGAGAACCCTGTTAGCACCGCTTGTGCCAAGCGCGGAAAGTCTCTATCTGGTTGATAAATATAAGGAAATATCTTGTTTTAGGTGTTTTTCATGCAAGGCCTTGCACAAAGCATCATGAGTTTGTGCAGGTATTTTCATTGCCCTGGGAAATGACGGCGAAGATGGAACTGTATCGGGTGCTGTAGCCACACAAGGATACGAATCTCTTGTCCTGGCACTCCCATGAAAGTCGATCCCAACCTTGATGTGCAAAATCACCCGCAGTTGAATCAGCCGGCATCTACACGGTTCGAGAGTGGGCCGTCGTCGCTGATAAACGCCCCCATCGCTGACGATTTCAGTGAGATGTTCAGCCAGGAGGTCGCACGCAACGCCACGTCCCTGAGCGAGCGTCAACTGGGCTTGCGTACGCCTCCGGCCGAGCAGTTGGTCCAGCTCTATGAGCAACTGGGTCATCCGGCCCAGGCGAAAATGGCGACCATTGCCCGTAATGTCAGGGGGCAATTGCTGCTCCGCGCCGGCGTCGGCAAAATCATGCAGATCACCGGCAACGACCCGGCGCGGGCCTATGTGGTGCTCAAGCACGTGGCGCTCCAGGCGGATGCTGAGGGGCGTACTGCGGAGGCTAGCCTGGCACGCAGTTCCCTGACTGATCTGGAGAACCACTACCAGCCGCAGATCCAGGCGGGCCTGAACACGGCGATGGCGCTGCAGGCCGGCAGCGATGACCCACAGATGCGCCAGGCGGTGCGCAGCCTGTATTACACCAGCGTGGTCACGACCCAATCGCTGGCGACCCTGATGCAGTCGCTGCTGGGGCTGTATGGTGAAGGTGACTTCGAGACGGGGCTGAAGCTGATCCGCCGGGCCCTGGCCGATGATATTGCCGCGCAGACCTCGTCGGTCGATCGGGGCCAGTTGCGCACTTTGCTGTTGGGCCTGAACGACTGCAGCCGGCTGAGCGGCGTGCTCGCGCGCTGCAAGGAGCTGATCGGGCGCTCCCTGCTGTTGTACCCCGAACTGCATCTGGATCCGCTGGGTCTGTTGCAGCGCTTGCTGGGGTATGCGGCCAATGGTCTTACGCCCCACGAAATCAAGCACCTGGCCAGGGACCTGGGGGGGAGTGAGCTGTCTCACCAGTTGAGTTCCCTCGGCGCCTTTTTTCCCGAGCTCAAAGCCTTGCCCCTGGCCTGGTGGTGCGATGCAAGACGGCGCGAAGAGGCCGTGAACAGCTACAAGCAGGTGCTGCTTGAATACGCCATGCAGGAGCGAGGCGCGCGACATACCCACACGTGGCCAGGGCTCAAGGCATGAGTGCGTTGCGGGCAATCAACGGGGTGCTGTTGAAGGTTGCACAGCGTGCCGAGGTGCTGGGCGCGGTGGTCGTCATGGCCATTGTGTTTATCTTTATCGTGCCGTTGCCCACCTGGCTGGTGGATATCCTGATTGCGGTCAATATCTGTATTTCGTGCCTGCTGATCGTGTTGGCGTTGTACCTGCCGGGGCCGCTGGCCTTTTCCTCGTTTCCGTCGATCCTGCTGCTGACCACGATGTTTCGCCTGGCGTTGTCGATTGCCACCACGCGTCTGATCCTGCTGGAGCAGGACGCCGGTGACATTGTCGAGGCGTTCGGCAACTTTGTGGTGGGCGGCAACCTGGCGGTGGGGTTGGTGATCTTTATGATCCTGACCCTGGTGAACTTCCTGGTGATCACCAAGGGCTCGGAACGGGTTGCGGAAGTGGCCGCGCGTTTCAGCCTCGATGCCATGCCCGGCAAGCAAATGTCCATTGACAGTGACCTGCGTGCCGGCCTGATTGATGGCAACCAGGCCCGGGACAAGCGTGAGCAACTGTCCCGTGAAAGCCAGTTGTTCGGGGCCATGGACGGGGCGATGAAGTTCGTCAAGGGGGACGCTATCGCCGGGCTGATCATTGTGGTGATCAACTTGCTGGGCGGTTTTGCCACCGGCATGTTCCAGCATGGCATGAGCGCCGGCGACTCCATGGCGTTGTACTCGGTACTGACCATTGGTGACGGCTTGATCGCGCAGATCCCGGCCCTGCTGATCTCGCTGACGGCCGGCATGATCATCACCCGTGTGGCGCCGTCCGGTCGCAACAAAGGCAGCAACAACATGGGCGCCGAGATTGCCCGGCAAATGACCAGTGAGCCCAAGAGCTGGATGATCGCCTCGGTGGGCATGCTCGCGTTCGCGACGCTGCCGGGGATGCCCACGGTGGTGTTTATCCTTATTTCGCTGATGACCGGCAGCCTGGGTTATTACCTTACGCGCCAGCGTCAGCGTGAGCAGCAGGCGCAGGAACCGGTCGCCGATACCCTCCCGCCGGAGCAGAACGGGGTGGAGGACTTGCGTGGTTTCGATCCGTCGCGGCCTTACCTGTTGCAGTTTCCGCCGGCCCTGCAGGATAGCCCGCTGGTCACTGAAGTGATCCACGGGGTGCGCCAGAGCCGCAATAGCCTGGTGACCCAGATTGGCTTGACGCTACCGCCGTTTGAAGTCGAGTTTGCGCCTACGCTGGCCGACGATGAGTTTCGCTTCTGCGTGCATGAAGTGCCCATATTGAAAGCCACCCTAGGTCACTGGGTCGGCGTGGAGCTGGCGGCACTGTCGGCCGAGCCTGAAAGCGGCAGCAGGGGCCTGGTGGAGCGTGATGAACAGGACTGGGTCTGGTTCACCCCCGATGACCCGGTGCTGGCGGACGAACACCTGGCGCGCTCGACGGCGTACAGCTTGCTCCAGGAGCGGATGACCCGGGCGATGTTGCTCAGCGGCCCGCAGTTTCTCGGGATTCAGGAGAGCAAGGCGATTCTCAGTTGGCTGGAGTTCAACCAGCCGGAGCTGGTGCAGGAGCTGCAGCGGATCATGCCGCTGTCGCGGTTTTCATCGGTGTTGCAGCGCCTGGCCGGTGAGGGCGTACCCCTACGGGCGGTGCGGCTGATTGTCGAGGCGCTGATCGAACACGGTCAGCATGAGCGTGAGCCGGATGCCCTGGCTGACTATGCACGCATAGCCCTCAAGTCGCAGATTCTCCACCAATACAGCGAAGTCGACGGTCTGCATGCCTGGCTGCTGTCGCCCCACACCGAAAACGTATTGCGCGATGCCCTGCGCCAGACCCAGACGGGGGTGTTCTTTTCCCTGGATCACGAAAGCAGTGCGGCGCTGGTCAGCCTGCTCAAGCAAGCCTTTGCCGTGCGCCCCAAGAGCAAGAGCGTGCTGCTGGTGGCTCAGGATTTGCGCAGCCCCTTGCGCACCCTGCTGTTGGAAGAGTTCAACCATGTGCCGGTTCTGTCGTTCGCCGAGCTGAGTGCTTCATCCAAGGTCAAGGTGCTGGGGCGTTTTGATCTGGCCCGGGACGATCTGATGCGCGAGGAGGTGGCATGAGGGCGCTAGTGAGTCTTGCGCGGGCCAATGTCGTTCCAGCGGTGATGAGGCTCGATGATGTTTGAATTGCGCGTGCTTGATGGTCTGCACCAGGGGGCTGCGCTGCCACTGTTTGGCGGGCAATGGCTGATTGGGGCCCACCCGGATGCTGATCTTTCGCTGTATGACGAAGGTATTGCCGAGCGGCATGTGCTGTTGCGTTGTATCGAGCAGCGCTGGTCGGTGCAGGCCGAAGAAGGGCTGGTGCGGGCCGGCGACGGTCGGCTTCTGGCGCAGATTGCCGACCTGGCACTGGGTAGTCCTTTTACGATTGGCAATGTTCGCCTGTGTGTCACCCTGGCCGACCAGCCTTGGCCGCAAGCAGCGACGCCTGCTGCCGATGCGCCCGCGCCCAGGCCGGCCGGCCAGGCGGTGCCGGCGTTAACGTTGTCCTCGATTTCCGGGCCGCAACAGAAGCGCATGCTCAGCCTGGTGCTGGTGATTGCCGTCATCATTACGGCGGTGGGCTTGGCCACCACGGGCGACCACGAGGCACAGGCATCGCTGATGCCGGTGAAAAGTCAAAAAAGCGAGCTGGACTCACCCTACGAAGTCCGCCAGCAACTGTTGAAAATGCTCAACGAGCGTGAGCTGGGTCATCGGATCCGCCTGCAGGTGATCAATGGCCAGGTGGCTCTGGACGGTGACGTTTCCCTGGACGAGGTGGGAGTGGTGTCGCGCATGCTCAGTCGTTTTGGCGAGCAGTTCGAGACCTCCGTGCCGGTGATCAGTCGGGTCAAAGAGCGCAGCGCCGTGTTCCCTTTCAAGATCCTGCAGATCGTTGGCGGGCCCAATGGGCATGTGGTCCTGGATGAAGGCAGTCGGCTGTTTGTCGGGGATGAAGTGGATGGCTTACGGCTGGTCCTGATTGATAACAGCAAGGTGGTGTTCGACGGCGTGCAGCGCTATGAGGTGCGCTGGTGAGTGGCGAGCTGCAGGCACGCCTGGAGGCCTGGCAGCAGGACCGATCGCAGGCCCTGGCCAATTTTGCGCCGGTCTCGGTACGTGGGCGTATTCAGCGGGTCAACGGCATGTTGCTGCAATGCCGCTTGCCCGACGCGCGTATTGGCGATTTGTGCCAGGTGGAAAAGTCCACGGGCGACTACATGCTGGCCGAGATTATCGGTTTCGATCAGCAGGATGCGGTGCTCAGTGCCCTGGGCAACCTGGAAGGCGTGCGCGTGGGGGCCAGTGTCGAGCAGTTGGGGGTTGCGCATCGGGTGCGGGTCGGCGATGACCTGTTGGGCCAGGTGTTGGACGGCTTTGGCCGCCCGATTACGGGGGAGGGGGCCAGCGCCTTTGTCGAGGCGCACGCCCACGATACCAGCCTGGTGTTGTGCGAGGCGCCGTTGCCCACCGAGCGGCCGCGGATCCACCGCGCATTGTCCACCGGGGTGCGTTCGATCGACGGCCTGCTGACCCTGGGTGAAGGCCAGCGCGTTGGCCTGTTCGCGGGGGCCGGCTGTGGCAAGACCACCTTGCTCGCGGAGATCGCCCGAAACGTCGACTGTGATGTGATTGTGTTCGGCCTGATTGGCGAGCGGGGCCGCGAGTTGCGCGAGTTTCTCGATCATGAACTGGATGAGCAACTGCGGGCCAAGGCGGTGCTGGTGTGTGCGACGTCCGACCGTTCAAGCATGGAGCGCGCCCGGGCTGCCTTCACCGCCACGGCACTGGCCGAAGGCTACCGACGCAAGGGCAAACGGGTCCTGTTGCTGATCGACTCCCTGACCCGTTTTGCCCGGGCCCAGCGCGAAATCGGCCTGGCCGCCGGCGAACCGCTGGGGCGTGGCGGCCTGCCGCCGTCGGTGTACAGCTTGCTGCCGCGTCTGGTAGAGCGCGCAGGGCTGACCCGCGAGGGGGTGATCACGGCGATCTATACGGTGCTGATCGAGCAGGACTCCATGAGCGATCCGGTGGCCGATGAAGTGCGCTCGCTGCTCGATGGCCATATCGTCTTGTCGCGCAAATTGGCCGAGCGCGGCCACTACCCGGCGGTGGATGTGCTGGCCAGCCTGTCACGGATTTTGAGCAACGTCGCCGAGCCCGCGCATATCCAGGCCGGGACGGCACTGCGTCGCTTGTTATCGGCGTACCAACAGATCGAGCTGATGCTCAAGCTGGGGGAATACCAGCCCGGCAACGATGCCCTGACGGACCTGGCCGTGGACAGCCGCCAGGCGGTGGATGGCTTCCTGCGCCAGGACTTGCGCGAGCCGGCACCGATGCCGATGACCCTCGATCAATTGATGAGCCTGACCACCCATGTCCCTTTCTGAACTCGACACCTTGCGGCGTCTGCGCAGGCATCGCGCCGACCGCGCCGAGCGCGCGTTGCGTGAAGCCAAGCGGCACCAGCAGGCCTTGTTGGCGCAAATCCAGCAGGCCCAGCAAGCCCTTGAGCAGACCCGCCTGGAGGAAATCCAGAAAACCGCAGAGCTGTTGGAGAAGCACCAGGGGCAGGTGCTCTCGCTGTCCCAGCTCAAGTCCTGGGGGACCCAGGAGCGCACTTTGTCCGCCGGAACCCGGCGCGAAGAAGGGCAGTTGCATGAGCTGCATGGCCGGCGTGAGGAGCAGGTGGTGCAGGTCGCCAGTGCGCAGCAACAGGTGAGCCAATGCCTTAAAGAGGTCGAGAAACTTCAGGAGTTGTCCGTTTTGTTGGCTCAGGAAGCAATACAGGAAGAAATATGACGCAAGTTCCAGCAAGCAAACCCGAACGCCCGCGTCTGCGTGAGCCTCGGGACGACAGGGAGCCGGTGATGGTGGGCGGCTTGGCCAGGGAGCTGGGGCAGTTGTTTACTCATCTGCTTGGCGACACCGACGAGAGCGCCGGTTACGGCCCATCGGCCACGGGTGCTGCGGCGTCCGCCGATATCTTGATGATTGAAGCCATGACCGGCCAGTTGCTCCCCCAGATCCGTGGGGGAGTGCAGTGGCCCCTGCAGGCGTTGCTGTATCTGCCGCGCCTGGGCCGGATCAATGCCAGTGTGCGTCGTGAACAGGGGGCCTGGAGCATAGAGTTGGCGGCAGAACAGGAGCTGACCGCCCGTTGGCTGGGGGGCGTGCGCCAGTGCTGCGAGGAGCGTTTGGCCGAAGGGTTGGGCCAGCCGGTCAATGTGCATCTGGTGCATGTGGGGACGGCATGATCCTGCCGACCTTGCTCATTCCATCGGTCAAAAGCGGCACGGTGGCGGCGAGGCTTCGTTTGGGGCGCGGCTTGCGCATGGGGTTTACGGTCCAGGACCAGCAGGGAGAGTTGCTGCTGGAACCCGGGCGCGCGCCCAGAAGCGCTGCCCCCCTGTATTTCGACAGTGCTTGCGGCCTGCTGGCCTTCAGCGAGCCGGGGCCGATGTTCAGCCTGCTGGGGGAGTGCCCGGTGACGCTGGCAGAGGCTGGCAATGATCCGGATTCCTGGTTCTGGGAGCTGTTCCAGCACCACTTGAGCCCTCAGGTGCGAGCGCTGTTCGGTTACCTGCGCCTTCGCACGCCTCCTGGAAAACTGAATTTCGGTTGCCGGCTTACGGTGACGCTGGGGCCCTCCAGGGTGGTGGGGTATCTGTTGCTGACCCCTGAAAGTCTGTTGGCGCTGTGCGAGGCGGGGCAATGGCAGCCGACGGCCCAGCCATTACCGGCCTCGTTTCAACTGGCGATTGCCGTGACGCTGGGGCGCTTGCAGCTACCCCTGACCCAGGTTCGCAGCCTGCGTGTCGGTGATGTGGTGATGCTGGAACAGGCCTTTTTCGATGTGCACGGCAATGGTCGGTTGCGGATGGGAAGGCATCGCGTGCATGGGCGCCTTGATGATGAATCGGGGTCTGTGTGCCTGACACTTATATCTATCGAGGAGACGTCTGTGGACGAGGATCTTTCAGCACAACATTACTCAGGGTATGACGAGCATGATCTTGATGAACCCGTGGTAGATGTTTTTGGCCATGAGCCTTTCGATGAGTTGAGCATGGCCTTGAATGTGCGCTGTGGGACCCTGAACCTGACCCTCGGGGAGCTGCGCAATCTGGCCCCCGGCGCGGTGTTGAGCATCGCGGGCTACGCCCCGGGCATGGCAGGGCTTTACTACGGCGATCGACCGATTGGTCAGGGCCAGTTGGTGGAGGTGGATGGACGCCTCGGCTTGCAGTTGTCCCGTGTGATTTTCGCGCGATGACTTTTCAGGGGATCGACCCCATTGTCCTGGCGTTGTTTCTCGCGGCATTGTCGTTGATGCCTATGTTGTTGATTGTCTGCACGGCCTTTCTGAAAATCGTCATTGTGCTGATGATCACCCGCAACGCGATTGGCGTGCAGCAGGTGCCGCCCAGCATGGCGTTGAACGGCATAGCGCTGGCGGCAACCCTGTTTGTCATGGCGCCCGTGGGATATGAAATGGCACAGAATGCCAAGCAATTCCCCGTGGACATGAGCAGCGTGCAGCGCCTGCAAGAAACGGGGCTAGAGGCGATAAAGCCGCTGCGCACCTTTATGAGCCGCAACACCGACCCGGACGTCCTGACCCATTTGGTGGAAAACACCGCGCGCATGTGGCCGCCGGAGATGGCGCAAAACGCCCATCGCGATGACCTGTTGCTGCTGATCCCGGCTTTTGTGCTTTCGCAGTTGCAGGCAGGGTTCGAGATCGGCTTCCTGATCTATGTGCCCTTTATCGTCATCGATCTGATTGTTTCCAACCTGTTACTGGCGCTGGGCATGCAGATGGTCTCACCCATGACCATTTCCTTACCCCTCAAGTTGTTGTTGTTCGTGCTGGTGTCCGGGTGGTCGCGCCTGCTCGACAGCTTGTTCTTTTCTTATCTCTGAGTGGCCTATGGAACCGATCCTACTCTTCAAACAGGGCATGTTGCTGGTGGTGGTGCTATCGGCACCTCCGTTGATCGTGGCAGTGATCGTCGGCGTGATGACATCTCTGGTACAGGCCCTGATGCAGATACAGGACCAGACGCTGCCCTTTGGCATCAAGCTGGTGGCGGTTGGCATTACCCTGATCCTGACGGGGCGCTGGATTGGCGTGGAGTTGATCCAACTGATCAACCTGATGTTCGACATGATCGCCCGTTCGGCCTTGAACTGAGGTACGACCGGTGCTGCCTTATCTCGACTTCCTGGTCAGCCTGGTGATCGCCATGGCACGCATCTACCCTTGCGCGTTCCTGGTGCCGGCCTTCTGTTTTCAACATATACGCGGTATGCCCCGGCATACCATTGTGATCGTCATGGCGTTTATGCCGGCGCCGATGATCCATGCTGCGCTGGCGGGCAACGAATACTCGGTGCTGATGCTCGGTGGGCTATTGCTCAAGGAGGTGGGCCTGGGGGTTTTGCTGGGTGTCTTGTTGTCCATGCCATTCTGGATGTTCGAGTCGGTAGGCGCGCTGCTGGATAACCAGCGTGGGGCCCTGGCGGGCGGGCAACTGAACCCCTCGCTCGGCCCGGACGCCACGCCCGTGGGGCATTTATTCAAGCAGGTGGTGATTTTCCTGTTGATTGCCACCCTTGGGCTGGGCGTATTGACCCAGGTTATCTGGGATAGCTACCTGATCTGGCCCGCCACGGATTGGCTGCCGGTGGTGGCCGTCAACGGTTTCAGCGTGTTCGTTGGGATGCTTGGCGAAACCTTCACACACATGATGCTTTACGCTGCGCCTTTTATCGCGGTGCTGCTGTTACTGGAGTTCGGTTTCGCCTTACTCGGGTTGTACAGCCCGCAGTTGCAGGTCAGTACCCTGGCAATGCCGGCAAAGAGCCTGGCGGGACTGGCCTTTTTACTGCTGTATTTTCCATTGCTGCAAGATCTGATTGTAGGGCGCATGGGGCTGCTGGGCGACCTTAAGCATGCCCTTGGCCTGATGTTCCGGGGCGTGAACCAATGAGCGATTCCGGCGAGAAAAAACACGCGGCAACGCCCAAGAAGCTCAAGGACCAACGCAAGAAAGGCCAGGTTGCACAAAGCCAGGACGTGCCCAAGTTGCTGGTGCTCACCGCGATCAGCGAGATCGCGTTGCTCACCGCCGAAACCAGCATGCAGCGCTTCCAGCAGTTGATGGTGTTGCCGTTTTCGCGCTTGGACCAACCGTTTGTTCGCGCCCTGGAAGAAGTGTTGCTCGATGGCCTGGTCGTTTTTTTCTCGTTTGGTCTGTTGATGTGCGCGGTGGCGATCGCGACGAAACTGATCAGCAGTTGGATGCAGTTCGGCTTCCTGTTTGCCCCGGAAAGCCTGAAGCCGGATTTCAATCGCCTCAATCCGCTGAACCAGCTCAAGCAGATGTTTTCCGCCCAGTCGGTGATCAACCTGTTGATGGGGCTAGGCAAGGCATTGCTGCTCTCGCTGATTCTGTATGTGGTTATCACCCCCTCTTTGCAGGTGTTGATCAACCTGGCCACCAGCGATCTGCAAAGCTATATCGTGGCGCTGATCACCTTGTTCCGCCACTTGCTGCATGCCTGCCTGGGGCTGCTGCTGGTGCTCGCGCTGATCGACCTGGCCATGCAGAAGCACTTCTTTGCCAAGCGCATGCGCATGACCCAGGTGGAGGTGGTCAAGGAGTACAAGGACATGGAGGGCGACCCCCACGTCAAGGGGCAGCGGCGTTCCCTGGCTTACCAGCTCGCCCAGGAAGAACCCAAGATCAAGCTACCCAAGCTGGAAGAGTCCGACATGCTGGTGGTCAACCCCACGCACTATGCCGTGGCGTTGTACTACCGCCCCGGCAAAACCCCGCTGCCGATGCTGGTGGACAAAGGCACGGATGCCCTGGCCCGTAAGTTGATTGAACGGGCCAAGTCCGCCGATGTGCCGGTGATCCAGTGTGTGTGGTTGGCGCGCATGCTGTATGAGCGCAAGCTGGGCGCGCCGATTCCCCGGGAGACCCTGCAGGCAGTGGCGCTGATCTATCGCACCTTGCGTGAACTGGATGATGAAGCCAAGCGCCAGACCCTGGAGTTGCCGGAGCTTGCGCGCCGCTAGGGCGCGCGGTGTACATCCAGCGCTTCGAGCCGGGCCAGGGAAAGCATGCGGCTGAGGGTGTCAGCGGGCGAGTGGCCACAGGAGGGCAGTGCATGCCAGATCACCAGGCTGCCCTTGGCATCGAGGAACACAAAGCACCCATCGAACGCCGTTGCGTGTTCAAAGCGCCGCTCCAGCACCCGTTCCAACTGGCCGACCTGCAACGCCTCAGGCGCAATCTGCAAGGCCAGGCCGGGTTGCGAGCCGGGATTCAAACGGCACAGGCCAATGCCCGGGTGCAGCGAGTGGTAAGCGACACGGCCGCTCACCAGGTTCTGCAGAAACTCCTGGTCATGCGAACCAGCGTCGGGTAATGGCATGACCGTCATCGCTCCAGGGAGATTGTCTGGTAATCCGAGCGCTCCCCCGAGGGGCCGGGTTCGACACGCATTTGCGGCGGCCACCACACCACCAGTTTGTCGGCGCTCGATTGGGGGCGGGAGCAGGAGTCGCCTCGACATGTCGGTGTACACCCCTCCAGCAGCAGGGTCAGGCCGAGGAGGGTGATGCAGGCGATTCGCTGTTTCATGGCGCAGTTTTCCGTGTTGGGGTGAGCAGGGAGGGGCGGGTCACACCGATATGTTCATCCTTCACCACCGGGCGCATGGCGATGAATACCTCGGCCTCTTCACCGGGCTTGAGCCAGGCCCGCGGCCAGACACCGACGGCCAGGGTCTGGGAGTTGCTGCATTCCTTCTCATCGATACGCACGTTGCGCTTGAACTGGTTACGCAGCACGACCACCGCCACGTTGAACTGCGGGCCGGTGTACCACTGGCTGCGTTCGGTATTGAGCGCCAGCAGATCACGGGTGCTGCACAAGGTGTTCAGGCCTAGCGGCATAGGCTCAGCCTTGAACGTGTGGGGCACTTGACCGGTGACCAGGTGTGCAAGGGCGCTGGTGATATCGCTGCGCTTGATCACGGGCTGATGCTCGGCATAGCGCCTGGCCAAAGGCTTGAGGGCGGCCTGCAGTTCCGCCTGGTCGTCCTGGGGCAAATAGCGCGACGGGTCCGCCTGGTCGCCGATCACCCGCGGGGTCAGGATAAACAGGCGTTCACGGCGGTTGTTCTTGCGCTCGGTGGAGGAGAACAGCGTCTTGCCCAGCAAGGGAATATCGCCCAGCACCGGCACTTTATTGCGTCTGTCGGCGCTTTCGCTGACATGGAACCCGCCGACCACCAGCGAGCGTTTTTCCGCCATCACCGCCTGGGTGCTGACCTTGCCGCGGCGTACATCGGGGCCGATGCGTTCGGGGTTGGTTTCGTCGAAGTTGCCGTCTTCAATATCCACCGCCAGATGGACCTGATGGCTGCCGCGCGAGGTGATGACCCGTGGCACCACCTGGAAACTGGTGCCCACGGTGATGGGCAAGATGGTCGCGTTTTCGACGCCAGCGGTCAGGTACTGGGTGCGATTGAAATCAATCACAGCGGGCTGGTTTTCCAGGGTCAGCACCGACGGGTTGGACACCATGGTCGCCAGGCCCTTGGCCTCCAGGGCGCGGATATCGGCGTAGAAGCGGTCGCGGTTTCCAATCGACATCTGTGCGGAGGTACCCGGCGCCATGTTCACCCCGCCACGAAAGCGGCTGTTCTGGAAACCCCAGTTGACCCCGAACTCACGCAGCTGCGTGCGCTCGATATCGAGAATGATCGCATCGATCTCCACCAGCTTGCGTGCCACATCGAGCTGGGCGATCAGCTCGCGGTACATTGCCTGGCGCTCTGGCACGTCATAGATCAATACGGCGTTGTTACGCACATCCGCTTCAACGCGGATCCGGCCTCTTGCAACCGGGGCTCTGGTGGTGAGAGGCATGCCTGGATTCATCTGCCCGAGGGGAGCTGGCGCGCCGAGCATCTGGTCCAGCATCGGGTTGCTCAGGCGGGGCAGGATCGGGGTGACAGGCGAGGGCTGCGATGACGAGGCGGGACGTGAGGTCCTCGACGAAAGCACTGAGGTGTCCCGAGGCTCCAATAAGCCTCGCAACATGCTGGCAACCCCAGGGATGGCCAACTTTTCGCCACGATAATCAATCGGGCGGTCTGCCGCGTTGGCGAACTTCAGCGGGAATGTCAGCACACTCTGTTTTTCATCGGGAGATTTACGCTGACTGCTGAACTGCTTGATCTGGTCGATATAGCGCTTGGGGCCCGACACCAGCACCACACCTTCGTCGGGTAATTCTCCCCAGCCGAAACGGCTATCGAGCAGGCCAATGTCAGTCAAGGCCTGCTTCAAGTCCGCCACGGTTTCGGAGGAGACTTCCAGGCGCGCGGACTCCTGTTGGTCCAGGGTGCTGATGTACAGCGTGTTGTTGTACATGTACCACTGGAAACGATGTTCTACTCCCAGCCTATCGAGCAGTGACTGGGGGGTATCAGCGCGGATCTTGCCATTGACGTTGCCCTCCAGCAGGCCGTCGATCTGCAATTGCGTGCCAAAGGTCTGGGCGAAATCCTCCAGGACTTCTTGCACCGGCTTATGTTCGGCTTCATAGGCATACGCGGTGTTTTTCCATTCACTGGGGATAGCCGCGAGCGTACTTTGCAGGGGCATAAGCAACCAGGGTAACGCTAGCAGGCAGCGCCAATCGGCTATTTTTCGCGGACCTGCAGGCGAGACGGCGCGCAAGCGATTGCGCTTGTCGATCTTGTTATACATGGGGGAACTCTCTGATTAGTACGGCAGCGAGCGTAGTGACAGGGGCTTGTGTTTCAGGTTTGGCTTTGCGAGACGCTTGATCATTGCGCGCCAGGTGTCGCGCTGGTTGAGCAGCGTTTCGAGTGTGTTGCACAACTGTTCTGGACTGCACCCACTGATCAATTGTTGACGCAGCCAGAGCGCACCACTTTCCGGTGATTGGGCCAGCGCTCCTTGGAAGTGGTTCAGGCTGGCGCGTCCCAATCGCATCCAGTTTTGCAGGGTGGATTTGTCGGGCCGTTCCTGAGTCAGTTGCACACTTAACAGCAGCACTGGGCCAGAGCGCCGTAAGACAATCTCATCGTTGCCCTCCATCAGGCTGATGTGTTCAGTTTGGTCGTTCATCCAGCGGGCAATCAGCGCATCCACCTTACTGCACGCCGTCAGCAACTATTTTGAGAATGGTATGGCTGGCGCGAACGGCCTCGTTGTAGGCGATCAACGAGTAACGCTCCTGTTTCATCAACTCAGCGAACAAATACTCATCGAAATCTGTGTTGGCAAAATCTTCGTTTATATCGGCTGCCTTGTTTATGCTGCTCTGCAGTTGTCTGAGCAGGTTCTTTTTCACGTCGTGGTGGAAATCCATATATTTTTCTCCTGATGTGTCTGAGCTATGTGGTTCCCCTCAAATTTCAGTTCCATTTGTTTCGGTGTTTATTGATACATCTGTTCGGCAACGCTCCCTGACCCGTCAGGCACCTGGTGTTTGCACGTCACGGACCAGTACTGTTTCGCACAGGCTGGCCCAGTTGATACAGAAGTCCCCTTCCTCCGTTTCCAATACCAGGGATTGAGGACGGACCCGGTCATCAGGACGTAGTGTCCAAAACGTGGCGTGCTGCCTGGAAAGACAGCGTTCTACCTCGGCACACTCAAGTGGGTGACAGAGGAGTGTTGCCTTGCCTGATGGAACTTGAGTCGCCAGTAATTGCTTGACCAAGGCGCTAAGGCGCTGTGCCACAGGTGCCTCTTCAAGCAGGCAGAGGATGGTCTGGTTGGCAATAGAGGTGGCATATTGCTCCAGGTTGTCGCACATAACGTGCTGTTGTTTTTCCCATTCCTTGAGTTGCGCATTGGCCCGCCGCCAGAACTCCAGTGTGAGCTTTTCAAGGGCTTTTTCCCGGTGTTCGGTTGCCTGGCGCAGCAGTTCCTTGGCTTGGACCTTGGCACGGCTCAACAATTGACTGGCCCTGCGGCAATCCGCCAGCATTTCCTGGGAAATCAGGGTTTGCGGTAATCCTGGAGCACCGGTGCGCAACTCGATTTTACGTATGTTCAACATCATCCGTTCTCTGCTCAGTTTGATAAGTGAAGGATTGCTCGCTTGGCATGGTGGTTGCTCGCCAGACTATGGCCTGCCACAGCGTGTCCAGGCGGTTTCGAGCGTCATTGAGTGCGGGTGTGTGCTCTTCAGGGGGGTGGGTCCGACGGCGCTCAAACCGCAATCGAAGGCGTTGCCAGATGGCTGGGGTTACCCAGGCACGTAGCAATTGCAGTGGGTCTTCTTTACCGGACAACAGCGTGTCTGGGCGTAGTGCCTTGGACAGGCGCTGACACCACTCGTATTGGTCTTGGCTCAACTGGCTATCGGTGGCGGGGCGACAAACGTTGTCCAGCAGCGCCAGCATGCTCTCGAGTTGCTCCTGGGGGGCCAGCGCCAAGCGAAGGATTGTGGAGTGGGGCGTGGGCGGCAGGCAGGGTTCGATACCCAGCCGGGTATTCACGAAAACGTGCCGTGGGTGGTACAGGGCGCTCTGTGCATGATATTCGTCGAAGTTGCCCCAGTCGCTGTGTGAAAACTTCCACGGGAAAGCCCACCATCGGGCCCACTCCAACTGCTCACTCATGGGCCGGGGTGGCCGTGGTGAGTGTCTCACGCCGCAGGCGTTGACCACGCCTATGCCAGAACAGGGCGCCAGCCGGTACAAGTACTATGACGGCGGCTATCAACGCGAGGGTGCTGCGCCAAAAAACAAGGTCATCGCCCGGTATCAGAAACGGGCCGAAATAGCTCAGGCGTTGCTGCTCCTGGTAAGCCGTTGCGGGTACGAATACCACGGTCAGTTTTTGTGAGTTATCGACGGCCGTGGCCATGCCGGGAATGCTACTGGCGACCATCCGCCGGACGCGTCCGTGGATACTGTCAGGCTCCAGTCGCGGATCGTGTTTGATAAAGACCGAAGCGGATGCAGGTTGCACGGGTTCTCCAGGTGCAACGCGTTCTGGCAACACTACGTGGACCCGGGCGACAATCACCCCATCGATATTTGACAAGGTCGCCTCCAACTCCTGGGACAAGGCGTAGATGTAGCGGGCACGTTCCTCCAGTGGGGTGGAGATGACGCCTTCCTTGCGAAAGGTATCGCCCATTGTGGCGCGGGCCATCTTGGGCAAACCGACGGCATCAAGTGTACGCACTGCACGACTGATATCGGCGCTGTTCACTCGTACAACCACACCATCTTTGGCGGGGATTTTCTGGGCGCGTATGTGTTTGTCTGCCAGTTCCGCAATCACCTCATTGGCTTCCTGCTCGGAAAGCTGGCGATGGAGTTCGACACTGTCATTACACCCCGTGAGCACTAATGTCAGAGATAAAACCAACCCGGTGACCAGGAGACGAATCATGTTTACCTACTGCAGGTTGCTGATTTTTTCGATGAGCTGGGCACCCTTTGAGAGGCCCTTGACCAGCATCTGTGTTCCCAGCACCGTAGTGGACAGTTGGGTGGAGTAGCCGAGCGAGAAGTTTTCTCTCGTGCCGTTCCCCATCGCTTTCAGGGCTCTGCCCATATAGTTTGACGATTTGAGCAACTGGTTGGACATGTCCGTGAGGGCGTTCGGTGTAACCGTTGGGGCTACGGCTATTGCAGCTTGGCCTGAGTGCTCCAGGCTTGAGATGAAAAAGTTCACATCCTCGCTTTGGAACACAGGAGATGTAGCCATTGTGGAGGTTTTCAGGCGCTTTTCATCGGTTGATGAAAACGCCTGTAGCGCTTCTGTACGCATATAAAATCCCGAAGCCAGACAGTGAGGCTGCGTCCCCTGCCAGGAGGCAGGGGACGCAGTGGGTTATCGCATTGCTTCAATATTTTTTTTCTGTTCACTCAGCTTGAAGGATTCGTTACCTTCCTTCAGGGATTCACGCTGGATGGCTCTACGTTGTGCTTTCAGGTCTGCGTTATCTCCGTCGCCAAAACCAAAATTTGAAGAGCCGCCACTATTACTATTACCAACGCCACTGACACCCATATTTGTTTACTCCATGATCATTAACGTAAAAGGTGGTTGCTGACAGTGTTTCAAATGCCCCTTGACGTTGGGCAGTCAAAGCCTGTAGCCATTATCTATGTGGTTGCAAATAGCATGTCGTTCCAAAGCCTGTGGGAGCAGCTGTATCGAAATATGTCCTTGTTGAGCAGTCTTCATTCACTCCAGCGATATTCCCAGTTGCTTCATTCGATGGTAGAGCGTGCGTTTGGCGATATTCAGTTCGGTCGCCACACTGTCCACGTTATAAACATGGCGGCGCAGGGATTCTTCAATCAGAAGTTTCTCTATTTGCTGCAAGCGTTCTTTTAAGTTCAAATTATTGTCTTCGGTGCTCATTAAAGGCACTGAAGTTGGAGGCAGTCCCAGCACGAAACGCTTGGCGGTTGAGCGCAACTCTCGGACGTTACCGCGCCATGGGTGACACAGCAATTGTTGAATGAGGGTGCTGGGCGGTTGTGGAACTGGGCACTTAAAGTACTCTGCCTCTTGCCGGATCATGTTAAAAAATAACGGAATAATCCGCTCGGGGCGTTCACGTAAGGGGGGGAGGGTGATGTTGACGACATTCAGGCGAAAGTACAGGTCTCGTCTGAACGCACCTTGTTCCACCATGTCGTGCAGCGAATGTTGGGCTGAAGCTATGATGCGTATGTCCAGCGGGATAAACCGCGTAGAGCCCAGCCGCTCGACACCCCGAGCCTCCAGCACACGCAGCAACTTCGCTTGCAAAGTGAGTGGCATGCTATCGATTTCATCCAGGTATAAAGTGCCCAGATGGGCGGCTTCAATAAATCCTGCACGTGATTGTATGGCCCCGGTATAGGCGCCACTGTTGACTCCGAACAGTTGGCTTTCTGCAAGGCTTTCCGGTATCGCTGCGCAATTGATGGCAACAAAGTTACCTTTTCGATGAGATAAACGGTGCACACGTTGCGCCAGTGTATCTTTACCAGTGCCTGTTTCGCCCAACAGCAATATATCGATGTTCTGCGTGGCGGTATTGTGGATTGTGCTTTCGATATCCGGGCACTCGGTTAGCGATGTGTCAGTCTCGAACTCGTACTGATAGGAGGTCGACATATTGCTGTTGCTCCAATAATGTGTCGCTTCACTATTGTGGGACTAAAGTTTGTTATATGTTGGTAAGTAGATAGTAAAATTTCTGGATTGTCATCGTGGTTAAAAATGGGAAATGGCGGCTTTGTTGTGCGAGAGGCTTGGCGGCCTGGGGTTTTATATAAGTCAAGTGTCTGGTTGTGTGGATATGCTTATTCTCGGCAGGAATAGTCTACAAGTAGCTGTGAGTTTTCTGTTGAGAAGATTTTTTGTCTGCGGAGTGGGATATTTGTATTTGAATCTTTTGATTTATAAGGTAAGTGATTGTTTCGTTGTGATGGGTAACAGAAATCATCGCCCACAAAAAAGCCGATGCAGAGCATCGGCTTTTTGTTCTACCGCTTGGATCGTACAGCCAGCTTACACGTTGAAGCGGAAGTGCATCACATCGCCATCCTTGACGACATATTCCTTGCCTTCCAGGCGCCATTTACCGGCTTCCTTGGCCCCGGCTTCACCCTTGAACTGGATAAAGTCGTTGTAGGCGATCACTTCCGCGCGGATAAAGCCTTTTTCGAAGTCGGTGTGGATCACACCGGCAGCCTGTGGCGCGGTGGCGCCGACCTTGACGGTCCAGGCACGTACTTCTTCGACGCCGGCGGTGAAGTAGGTCTGCAGGTGCAGCATTTCGTAGCCCGCACGGATCACGCGGTTCAGGCCAGGCTCTTCCAGGCCCAGGGCCTCGAGGAACATGTCTTTCTCTTCGCCGTCTTCAAGTTCGGCGATTTCCGCTTCGATCTTGTTGCAGACCGGTACAACCATTGCGCCTTCTTCTTCGGCAATGGCCAGGACCACGTCGAGCAGCGGGTTGTTCTCGAAACCGTCTTCAGCCACGTTGGCGATGTACATCACAGGCTTGGTGGTCAGCAGGTGGAAGCCCTTGATCACGGCCTTTTCGTCGACGCTCATGTTCTTCATCAGGCTGCGTGCCGGCTTGCCCAGGGTGAAGTGTGCGATCAACTGCTCCAGCAGGGCCTTCTGGACCACTGCGTCCTTGTCGCCGCCTTTGGCGTTGCGCGTGACCTTTTGCAGTTGCTTCTCGCAGCTGTCGAGGTCGGCGAAGATCAGTTCCAGGTCGATGATCTCGATGTCGCGTTTCGGGTCGACGCTGTTGGAGACGTGAATCACGTTCTCGTCTTCAAAGCAGCGGACCACGTGGGCGATGGCATCGGTCTCACGGATGTTGGCGAGGAACTTGTTGCCCAGGCCTTCACCTTTCGACGCGCCAGCCACCAGGCCGGCGATGTCGACGAACTCCATGGTGGTCGGCAGGATGCGCTTGGGATTGACGATGGCCGCCAGGGCCTCCAGGCGCGGATCGGGCATTGGCACGATACCGGTGTTGGGTTCGATGGTGCAGAAGGGGAAGTTCTCCGCCGCAATACCGGACTTGGTCAGGGCGTTGAACAGGGTGGACTTGCCGACGTTAGGTAAGCCGACGATGCCGCAATTGAATCCCATGGTGTTTCCCCTCGCAAAAAAGTCAGGCCTTCTGGCTGTGCAGGTTTTTCATCGCACGGTTCCATTCACCGGCGAAGATATCCGGCAGCACGCCGAGGGCAAAGTCGATGCTGGCATCGAGTTTTTCCTGTTCGGCGCGTGGCGCACGACCCAGGACGAAATTTGAAACCATACTGGCAACGCCTGGGTGGCCAATGCCGAGCCGCAGGCGGTAAAACGTATTCTGATTGCCCAACTGCGCAATGATGTCGCGCAGGCCATTATGACCGCCGTGGCCGCCGCCTTGCTTGAGCTTGGCAACGCCGGGTGGCAGGTCCAGTTCGTCATGGGCCACCAGGATTTCTTCGGGTTTGATCCGGAAGAAGCCCGCAAGCGCCGCGACAGCCTGGCCGCTGCGGTTCATGTAGGTGGTGGGAATCAGCAGACGAACATCCTGACCCTGATGCGAGAAGCGTCCGGTCAGGCCAAAATATTTGCGATCGGCCACCAGGTTGATGCCTTGGGCGTGGGCGATGCGCTCAACAAAAAGGGCCCCCGCGTTGTGCCGGGTCTGTTCGTATTCGGCGCCTGGATTTCCCAGGCCAACGATCAGTTTAATGGCAGTCACGACAGGGGCCCTTCCTTTGGAGTTGTGGATAACATCGCCGCAACCTCATTGCGGCGAAAGTGGACGACAGGAGCTCACTTATCCAGAGATAAACTTCGCGTTATCGCCCGCTTTCTCGCTACGTTTCGGTCCGCGATGTTTCCTCAAGCTCCGGCATTACAGAGTGAATTACTCTGCAGCGCCTTCTTCAGCTTCTGGAGCAACACGTGGAGCGTGGACGTTGGCAACAGCCTTGTCATCACCGTGAGCCAGAGCAACGAACTCAACGCCTTTAGGGGCCTTGAGGTCGGACAGGTGAACGATGTCACCGATTTCCAGAGCCGACAGGTCGACTTCGATGAACTCAGGCAGGTCTTTAGGCAGGCAGGTCACTTCGATCTCGGCGATAAGGTGCGAGACTTCGCCGCCTTTCTTGACCGGAGCTTCTTCACCAGCAAAGTGCACAGGTACGATAGCGGTCAGTTTCTGACCTGCTACGACGCGTACGAAGTCAGCGTGCAGCACGTGACCTTTAGCTGGGTGACGTTGCAGGGCCTTGATGATGACGTTCTGCTTTTTGCCGCCAACGTTCAGCTCGATGATGTGGCTGTAGGCCGCATCGTTTTCGAGCAGTTTGGCAATTTCTTTAGCCAGCATGCTGATGGACTCAGGGGCTTTTTCGCCACCGTAGACTACAGCTGGAACCAGGCTTGCGAGACGACGCAGGCGGCGGCTCGCACCTTTCCCCAGGTCGGAACGCAGTTCAGCATTCAAAGTAAAATCGTTCATGTTGTATCTCCAAAATAACCACATTCGCCCCAGCGTTTGCGACCAGCGCTAAAGGCGATATGGGCAAAAAAGCCCCGCCCCAGCATTGTGCTGGGGCGGGGCGCTTTTCGTCAGGTTGATGCCGCCAGGGTTTGACCCTTAGCGGAACATCGCGCTGATCGATTCTTCATTGCTGATACGGCGAACCGCCTCAGCAACAACCGGTGCGATATCCAGTTGACGGATACGTGCACAGGCTTGAGCAGCAGCGGACAACGGGATGGTGTTAGTCACCACCAGTTCGTCCAGCACAGAGTTCTCGATGTTCTCGATCGCTCGGCCCGACAGCACAGGGTGTGTGCAGTAGGCGAAGACTTTAGCCGCACCGTGCTCTTTCAAGGCTTTTGCCGCGTGGCACAAGGTGCCGGCGGTATCAACCATGTCATCGACCAGAATACAGGTACGCCCTTCGACATCACCGATGATATGCATCACTTCAGAGTGATTGGCTTTCTCGCGGCGTTTGTCGATGATCCCGAGGTCCACGCCCAGGGATTTGGCAACAGCCCGTGCACGCACGACGCCACCAATGTCCGGGGACACGATCATCAGGTTTTCAAAGCGCTGGTCTTCGATGTCATCCACCAGAACGGGGGAGCCGTAGATGTTATCTACCGGAATATCGAAGAACCCCTGGATTTGGTCAGCGTGCAGGTCAACCGTGAGAACACGGTCGATACCTACCACGGTCAGCATGTCAGCGACGACTTTCGCGCTGATAGCCACACGTGCGGAACGCGGACGGCGATCCTGACGGGCATAACCAAAGTAAGGGATTACAGCTGTGATTCGAGTCGCTGAGGAGCGGCGGAAGGCATCAGCCATCACGACGAGTTCCATCAGGTTATCGTTGGTCGGAGCGCAAGTCGGCTGAATAATGAAAACATCTTTACCGCGGACATTTTCATTGATCTCGGCTGTAATTTCGCCGTCGGAAAACTTACCGACAGAGATGTCACCGAGAGGGATATGCAGCTGACGTACGACACGTCGAGCCAGATCGGGGTTAGCGTTCCCCGTAAAGACCATCATCTTGGACACGCGCAGTACCTAGAGGCTGAGGGTAACCTGGATGAGTATAGAAAATGGCAGGGGCGGCTGGATTCGAACCAACGCATGGCAGGATCAAAACCTGCTGCCTTACCGCTTGGCGACGCCCCTGTATCTGTTGCAACGAGTACCCAGTACTCGGTTCCTTTAGAGCAGACTTTGCAGCTTGCGATGCAACATCGAAACGTTGCTTCCCTTTGCTACAAACCCTGTAAGGGTCTCTGTAAGAAGGGCCGAGACTTTATCAGCTTCAGCTTTGCTTGGGAAGCCCCCAAACACACAACTTCCAGTTCCGGTGAGTTTTGCTTCGGTAAATTTACCTAACAAATTCAATGCGTTACGTACATCTGGATAACGCCTTGCTACCACCGGTAAGCAGTCATTTCGACTGTTTCCCTTGGGAACGGGGCGCACTTTAATGGGAGAAGAGTTACGTGTCAACAACGGATCTGAAAAAATTTCTGCTGTACTTACAGATACTTGCGGAACAAGCACGACATACCACGGCTCTTCGGGGTCTACAGGGGTGAGTTTTTCCCCTACACCCTCAGCAAATGCGGCGTGTCCACGCACAAAAACCGGGACGTCGGCGCCCAGGGTCAGGCCCAGTGCGGCCAGGCGATCTTCATCCCAGCCAAGCTGCCACAAGTGATTGAGGCCGAGCAGGGTGGTCGCGGCATTCGAGCTGCCACCACCGATACCGCCACCCATGGGCAGGATTTTGTCGATCCAGATATCAATGCCCAGCGGGCAACCGGATTGTTCCTGAAGTTTTTTTGCGGCCTTCACGATCAGATTGCTGTCATGGGGCACGTCGGCAAATTCGGTGTGCAGCTGAATCACGCCATCGTCGCGCACGGCGAAGGTCATCTCATCGCCATAATCGAGAAACTGAAACAGCGTCTGCAACTCGTGGTAGCCGTCTTCACGACGCCCGAGGATGTGCAGCATCAGATTGAGCTTGGCCGGGGAGGGCAGGGTCAGGCGTTCGCTCATGTCACTGCCCCAGCTTGCGTGGTTGCCAGTCCTTGATCACCAGCGTGACGTCAAGGTTGGAGCCGTGCAGCTTGATGCGTTCGGGCAGCCAGTAGCCGCTTTGTTCCACATAGCTGAGGTATTCGACCCGCCAGCCATCCTGCTCCAGGGTGGCCAGGCGGCTGTCGCCATTGAGGCTCAGACGGCTCTTGCTCTCGGGCGCGGGCAGGCCGCGAACCCACCAGACCAGATGGGAGACCGGCAGCTTCCAGCCGACCTGCTCTTCAAGCAAGGCTTCCGGCGATGGCGCTTCGTAGCGGCCCTGGTTGGCCACTTCCAGGCTCACTTGCCCCGGTCGGCCGGTCAGGCGCGCAGCACCGCGACCCAGGGGGCCAGAAAGGCGGATGTCGTAATAGTCCTGGCGTTGCAGCCAGAACAAGGTGCCGCTGCCCGAATCCTTCGGTGCGCGAACCCCGATCTTGCCCTCGATCTGCCAGCCATCAATGCTGCTGAGCTGATCCTTATGCTGCCGCCACTGTGCCGGGTTGCCCTGGCCTTCGACGGACTCACGGGCACCGAAGCCCGCACAACCGGCGAGCAGGGCGATAAAACTGAAAACGATGGCGTGGCGCAAAAACATAGAATTAAAGAGTCTCGGATCCGGTCAGGCGCTTGATGGTGCTGCGCAGGATAGGGCTGTCGGGTTGTTCCTTGAGGAACTTGCCCCAGATTTGTCGGGCTTCGCGTTGTTTGCCCTGGGCCCAGAGCACTTCGCCCAGGTGCGCGGCGACTTCCTGGTCGGGGAATCGCTCCAGGGCCTGGCGCAGCAGGCGTTCGGCTTCATCGAGGTTGCCCAGGCGGTAATTCACCCAGCCCAGGCTGTCGAGCACTGCCGGGTCTTCCGGGTTGAGCTGGTGCGCCTGTTCGATCAGAGCCTTGGCCTCGGCATAGCGCGTCGTACGGTCTGACAAGGTGTAACCCAGGGCGTTCAGTGCCATGGCATTGTCCGGGTCGCGCTTGATGATCAGGCGCAGGTCTTTTTCCATCTGCGCCAGGTCGTTGCGTTTTTCGGCCAGCATGGCGCGGGTGTACAGCAGGTTCAGGTCGTCGGGGTATTGCAGCAGGGCCTGGGCGAGGATTTTCCAGGCGCGCTCCCCCTGATTGTTGGCCGACAAGGTTTCGGCCTGGATCAGATACAGCTGGATGGCGTAGTCCGGCTCGGCATCGCGGGCGGCGGCCAGGCGTTTTTCGGCTTCGTCGGTGCGGCCGTTATTCATCAGGATATCGGCCTGGCGCAGTTGTGCCGGCAGATAGTCATTGCCGGGGCCGACCTGGGCGTACTCGATCAGCGCGCCTTGCGGGTCATCCCGTTCTTCGGCGATGCGCCCCAGGTTCAGGTGGGCCGAATCGACATGGCTTTCCCGCGCGATCAGGTCTTCCAGGTAGCCCTTGGCCTCTTCCCAGGCCTTGGCTTCCAGGCAGACCAGCGCCAGGGAATAACGCAATTCGTCATCGTCCGGGTATTGCTGGACCAGGCTGGCGAACTCCACCTTGGCGCCTTCCATGCGGTCCTGTTCTACCAGCATGCGCGCATAAGTCAGGCGCAGACGCTTGTCGTCCGGATACTTCTTGATGCTTTTTTGCAGCAGCGGCAAGGCTTCCTTACCGCGGTTGAGGCTTTGCAGCAGGCGCGCGCGCAGCAGCAGCGGGGCGATCTCACCTTCTTCCGGCGGGTTTTGCTCCAGCAGCTTGAGGGCCGCTTGCGGTTCGTCATCCTGTTGCAGCAGCAGCGCCTTGCCAAATACCAGTTGGCCATTGCTCGGGTGCTTTTGCAGCAGGCGGTCGAAACTCTTCATCAGACCATCGCGGGTGTCCTGGTCGGTGTCGGCAGCAGACAGGGCGAGGAAGTCGAAATGGGTATCGCCCTTGCCCTGCAAGACTTTCTCCATATAGACCATGGAGTCGTCGTAGCGCCCGGCACGCGCCAACTGGATTGCCGCAGCGCGTTGGGCTTCGAGGTCGTCCGGGGCGTTTTTCGCCCAGATCAGTGCGGTGTCCAGGGCGGCCTGGTCGGCGCCCAGGTATTCGGCGATGCGAAACGCGCGCTCGGAAATCCCCGGGTCCTGGGTGTTGATGGCCTGGGTCACGTAGTTATCCAGGGCAATGTCGAAACGATTGCGCTGGCCGGCCAGCTCCGCGCTCAGCAGGCTGAACACCGTTTCTTCGCTGAACGAGGAATAAACCTTGGGCTTTTCAGGGGCGGGGGTGTTGTCTTCCACCGGCGCAGGACTCTGCGGCGATACGGGGGCCATGGACTGGCAGCCGCCTAGGAAGGCAAGGGCAAGGAGCAACGCGGAAGATCTATTCATATAGGAAGAGGACGACTAACCTGCGGTCGGATCATCATGACACAAGCCCTCGGCCAAACATAACCGAGTCTCAATTGGCGCCTTTATAGGCATAGGGCATTAGGACAATAGACGACGGTGGTTGTTCTGAATCAGTCGAAGTAGGACAATTGTCGGCTTCTCGACATCATCAGCGATATTGAATGGCCTTCCTTGCTCTGGGTATCAACCACAAGACTGCTTCTGTAGACGTCCGCGAGCGCGTGGCGTTTACCCCGGAGCAGTTGGTTGAGGCTTTGCAGCAGCTGTGCCGGCTCACCGACAGCCGCGAAGCTGCGATCCTTTCCACCTGCAACCGCAGCGAGCTCTATATAGAGCAGGAACATCTTTCGTCGGATGGGGTGCTGCGCTGGCTGGCTGATTACCACCATTTGAGCCTGGATGACCTGCGCGCCAGCGCTTATGTGCATGAAGATGATGCGGCAGTTCGTCACATGATGCGTGTGGCGTCCGGGCTCGATTCGCTGGTGTTGGGCGAACCGCAGATCCTCGGCCAGATGAAATCGGCCTACGCCGTAGCCCGCGAAGCCGGGACCGTGGGGCCGTTGTTGGGGCGTTTGTTCCAGGCCACTTTCAACTCGGCCAAACAGGTGCGCACTGATACGGCCATCGGTGAAAACCCGGTCTCCGTGGCGTTTGCCGCCGTCAGCCTGGCCAAGCAGATTTTCAGCGACCTGCAACGCAGCCAGGCCCTGCTGATCGGCGCGGGCGAGACCATCACCCTGGTCGCCAGGCACCTGCATGACCTGGGCGTGAAGCGCATCGTGGTGGCCAACCGGACCCTGGAGCGCGCCAGCATCCTGGCCGAAGAGTTCGGCGCCCACGCCGTGTTGCTGGCCGATATTCCGGCCGAACTGGTGCGCAGCGATATCGTCATCAGTTCCACCGCCAGCCAGTTGCCGATCCTCGGCAAGGGCGCAGTGGAAAGCGCCCTGAAACTGCGCAAGCACAAACCGATTTTCATGGTGGATATCGCCGTTCCCCGGGATATCGAGCCGGAAGTCGGCGAGTTGGACGACGTTTACCTCTATAGCGTCGACGATCTGCACGAAGTGGTCGCCGAAAACCTCAAGAGCCGCCAGGGCGCTGCCCAGGCGGCCGAGGAAATGGTCGCGATCGGCGCCGATGACTTTATGGTGCGCCTGCGCGAGCTGGCCGCCGTGGATGTGCTCAAGGCCTATCGCCAACAGGGCGAGCGCTTGCGTGACGAAGAATTGATCAAGGCCCAGCGCCTGCTGGCCAATGGCGGCAACGCTGAAGACATTTTGATGCAATTGGCCCGTGGCCTTACCAACAAGCTGTTGCATGCTCCCAGCGTACAGCTTAAAAAACTGACAGCCGAAGGCCGCCTCGATGCGCTGGCCATGGCCCAGGAACTCTTTGCCCTCGGAGAGGGCGCGTCAGACAGCTCTTCGGATAAAAAACCGCAATGAAAGCGTCACTGCTCAATAAACTGGACGTGCTCCAGGACCGTTTCGAAGAACTGACTGCCTTGCTCGGCGATGGCGAGGTTATTTCCGATCAGACCAAGTTCCGTGCCTATTCCAAGGAATACGCCGAAGTTGAGCCGATTGTCACCACCTATTCGCAACTGCTCAAAGTGCAGGCCGACCTCGAAGGTGCCCAGGCACTGCTCAAGGACAGCGACCCGGACATGCGTGAAATGGCCGTGGAAGAAGTCCGCGAAGCCAAAGATAAGCTCATCGAGTTGGAGGGCGACCTGCAACGCATGTTGCTGCCCAAAGACCCCAACGACGGGCGCAACGTATTCCTGGAAATCCGCGCCGGTACTGGCGGTGACGAGGCGGCGATCTTCTCCGGCGACCTGTTCCGCATGTATTCGCGCTATGCCGAGCGGCGCGGCTGGCGCGTGGAAATCCTCTCGGAGAACGAAGGGGAGCACGGCGGCTACAAGGAAATCATTGCCCGGGTCGAAGGCGAGAACGTCTACGGCAAGCTGAAATTCGAGTCCGGCGTGCACCGCGTACAGCGTGTGCCCGCCACCGAATCCCAGGGCCGTATCCATACCTCGGCCTGCACCGTGGCGGTATTGCCCGAGCCGGACGAGCAGGAAGCCATTGAAATCAACCCGGCAGACTTGCGGGTCGACACTTACCGCTCGTCGGGCGCCGGTGGCCAGCACGTCAACAAGACCGACTCGGCGATCCGCATCACCCACTTGCCGTCCGGCATTGTGGTGGAGTGCCAGGAAGAACGCTCCCAGCACAAGAACCGTGCGCGGGCCATGTCCTGGTTGTCGGCCAAGCTCAACGACCAGCAGACCAGCGCCGCCGCCAACGCCATTGCCAGTGAGCGCAAGTTGCTGGTGGGCTCGGGTGACCGTTCCGAACGCATTCGCACCTATAACTACGCCCAGGGCCGGGTTACCGACCATCGGGTCAACCTGACCCTGTATTCCCTGGACGAGATCCTTGCCGGTGGCGTGGACGCAGTGATCGAGCCGTTGCTCGCCGAATACCAGGCGGACCAACTGGCCGCGATAGGTGAATAAATGACCATTATTGCCAGCTTGCTGCGCGCCGCCGACCTGCCGGACTCGCCTACCGCGCGCCTGGATGTGGAGTTGTTGCTGGCCGCTGCCTTGGGCAAGTCCCGCAGTTACCTACACACCTGGCCGGAAAAAATCGTCAGCAGCGAAGACGCGCTGCGCTTTGCCGACTACCTGCAACGTCGCCGCAGCGGCGAGCCGGTGGCCTATATCCTCGGCCAGCAAGGTTTCTGGAGGCTTGACCTGGAAGTCGCGCCGCACACCCTGATCCCGCGCCCGGACACCGAACTGCTGGTGGAAGCGGCCCTGGAGTTGTTGCCCGCGACCCCGGCCAATGTCCTCGACCTGGGCACTGGCAGCGGCGCCATCGCCCTGGCCCTGGCCAGCGAGCGCCCGGCCTGGCGCGTGACGGCGGTGGATCGCGTGCTGGAAGCCGTGGCCCTGGCCGAGCGCAATCGCCAGCGCCTGCACCTGGATAACGTCACGGTGCTCAATAGTCACTGGTTCAGCGCCCTCAAAGATCACACCTATCACCTGATCATCAGCAACCCGCCCTATATTGCCGACAGCGATCCGCACCTGGCGGCGGGCGATGTGCGTTTCGAGCCGGCCAGCGCATTGGTGGCCGGCCACGACGGCCTGGACGACCTGCGCCTGATCATCGCCCAGGCGCCGCAGCACCTGGAGGCCGGTGGCTGGTTGTTGCTCGAGCATGGTTACGACCAGGCTCCGGCCGTGCGCGACCTGCTGCTGGCGCAAGGTTTCGAAGAGGTCCACAGCCGTATCGACCTCGGCGGCCATGAGCGCATCAGCCTGGGACGCCGGCCGTGCTGACCGATCAGGAGCTGTTGCGCTACAGCCGGCAGATCCTGTTGCAACAGGTCGATATCGACGGCCAGTTACGCCTGAAAAACAGCCGCGTGCTGATTGTCGGCCTTGGCGGCCTGGGCGCTCCGGTGGCCTTGTACCTGGCAGCGGCTGGCGTCGGTGAGCTGCATCTGGCGGACTTTGACACCGTCGACCTGACCAACCTGCAACGCCAGATCATCCACGACACCGACAGCATCGGCCTGAGCAAGGTCGATTCCGCCATCGGCCGCTTGAGCGCGATCAACCCCGAGATCCGACTGATTGCCCACCGCACGGCGCTGGACGCTGATTCGTTGGCCGCCGCCGTGGCCAATGTGGACCTGGTGCTCGACTGCTGTGACAACTTCGCCACCCGCGAAGCGGTGAACGCGGCGTGCGTGGCAGCTGGCAAGCCCCTGGTCAGCGGCGCGGCGATTCGCCTCGAAGGCCAGCTCTCGGTGTTTGATCCGCGGCGCCCGGAAAGCCCGTGCTACCACTGCTTATATGGGCACGGCAGCGATACCGAGCTGACCTGCAGCGAAGCCGGCGTCGTCGGCCCGCTGGTGGGGTTGGTCGGCAGCCTGCAAGCCCTGGAAGCCCTGAAGCTGCTGGCTGGCTTTGGCACACCGCTGGTTGGGCGCCTGCTGTTGATCGACGCCCTGGGCACACGTTTTCGCGAACTGCGGGTCAAGCGCGATCCCGGTTGCAGCGTCTGCGGCAGCCAGCATGGTTAAGGATGCACCGATTGGTGTGTTCGACTCCGGCGTTGGCGGCCTGTCGGTGCTGGACGAAATTCATCGTTTATTGCCCCATGAGTCGCTGCTGTACGTGGCGGATTGCGGGCATATCCCCTACGGCGAGAAAACCCCGGCGTTCATTCGCGAACGTTCGCGGGTGGTCGCGGAGTTTTTCCGCGAGCAGGGCGCCAAGGCCTTTGTGATCGCCTGCAACACGGCAACCGTAGCCGCGGTTGCGGACTTGCGTATTGATTATCCGGATTGGCCCCTGGTGGGCATGGAGCCGGCAGTCAAACCAGCCGCCGCCGCGACCCGCAGCGGGGTGATCGGGGTGCTCGCCACCACGGGCACCCTGCAAAGCGCCAAGTTCGCCGCGTTACTGGACCGCTTTGCCAGCGATGTGCGGGTGGTCACCCAACCCTGTCCGGGGCTGGTGGAGTTGATCGAGGCCGGCGACCTGGGCAGCCCGGCGCTGCGCCAGTTGTTGCAGGGGTACGTCACGCCGCTGGTCGAGGCCGGGTGCGACACCATCATCCTCGGTTGCACTCATTATCCTTTCCTCAAGCCATTGCTGGCGACGATGCTGCCACCGACGGTCATCCTGATCGACACCGGGGCGGCCGTGGCGCGTCAGTTGCAGCGTCTGCTGGGCGAGCGCCAACTGCTGGCCGAGGGCAATCCTCGGGCTGCGCAGTTCTGGACCAGCGGTGATCCGCAGCATCTAAGAAATATCCTACCCACACTGTGGAAGTTCAGCGGCGTTGTGCGAAGCTTCGGCCTGTGAAAAATTCGTGAAATAGCGGGTTTTTTAGCTGAACTTCTGCGTAGTCCGTGATTTCTATAGCTCTTGATTAGCGGTACACAACCATACAACTTCGTTTGGAAAGGATGTTTCTTATGAAGCGCTTGTTCTATTTGGCTGCGATTGCAGCCGCTGTGTTGGGACACTCGGTTTCGGCCCAGGCTGCCGGCCTGGAGTTTGCGGTAGGGCATACCAGCGATTCGACCATGACTTATCGTCTGGGCCTGCAATCGGACTGGGACAAGAGCTGGTGGCAGAGCGATGTGGGGCGCCTGACCGGCTACTGGAGCGGCGCTTATACCTTCTGGGACGGTGATGAGCGGGCGAGTGTCAGCAGCCTGTCGTTTTCGCCGGTGTTTGTGTACGAATTCGCCGGCGAGTCGGTGAAACCCTATATCGAAGCGGGGATCGGCGTGGCGCTGTTCTCACGCACCCGGATCGAGGACAACAACATCGGCGGGGCCTTCCAGTTCGAAGACCGCCTGGGCTTCGGCTTGCGTTTTGCCGGCGGGCATCAGGTGGGGATCCGTGCCACGCACTATTCCAACGCAGGCATCAGTAGTCACAACGATGGTATCGAGAGCTATTCGTTGAACTACACCCTGCCGCTCTGATATTCCCGGCACAGCAGAGCCCATGTGGAAGCCGGGCTTGTGTGGGAGTCGGGCTTGCCCGCGATGCAGATGGCTCGGTGCTTCAGACAAACCGAAGTGATGCTATCGCAGGCAAGCCCACATAAGCCCGCTCCCCCATTTGAGCTCGGCAGTTTTCACGGTCAGCGGTAGACCGTCGCAATCCCCTGGCGCTCTTCAAGGCACTCCGGCGCGCCCATCTCGAACTCCCGGCAAATCAGCGGTCGCTTCTCATAGATGGTGCACATCATCGTGTCGCGATCCAGCGCCGCGCACCAGCCGTCGTCCAGGCGCAGCATGACTTCGCCGCCCCAATCGTCCGTGTCGATAAAGCGATCAGGCACGCCAGTGTCAGTGATCAACATGACTTCCAGTTGGCAGCAGCAAGCTGCACACGTGGAGCACGTCACGGCGGGTTCGGCGATTTGAATGTGGGGAATGGTGGTCATAGGCGCGCAGTGTAAGGCAAGCCGGTCGGGCGCGTGTGAAAGCTCTGACGGACGTCAGCGCGCGAGCCGGTGCAGGCCAGGAAATACCACAGCCCACAGCAGTGCGATGGCCGCCAGGGTCGGGGCCGTGGCAAACCCGAAGCTCACGCCTGCCAACTGGCTACCGGCGTAGTACGACAGCGGCCCGCCCACTGCTCCCAGCAGGCTTGCGCGCCACCAGGGCCGGGCGCTCCAGGCCAGGCAGTGGCGCAAGGTAGTCGCCAGCAGCGCCCACAGCAAGATTAACCACAGAGGAATCAACGGGCCTGGATCACTGAATTCAAATACACCGGCCGTGCGCAACAGTGTGTCGAGCAGGGTGCCCGGCACGGTCACGCTCAAGATCAACCGCCCTTCAACGGCCCACGAAGTTATCCACAGCAGGTGGATTGCCAGCACGCCCAGCCCGAGCAATAACCACAGGCTGTCGCCACCCATCACACAGGCAAACCAGCCGCACTGGAACAGCGCGGCATTGGCCAGGTTTTTAAGCATTGAAGCGCCCGAGCAGTGGTTGTGTCACCGCGCCAGGTTTGGCCAGGAGCAATTGCGCGGTGCCGATGGTGCGTTCCATAAAACCACCTTCGCAGTAGCACAGATAGAACTCCCACAACCGCAGGAAGTATTCGTCGTAGCCCAGTTCCGTGAGGCGGCCATGGGCACGGCGAAAATTCTCATGCCACAAGCGCAGGGTTCGCGCGTAATGCAGGCCGAAGTCTTCCATGTGCAGCAGGTTCATATCGGTGTCGCGACTGACGATCTGCAACATCTTCTGTACACAGGGCAGGGCGCCACCGGGGAAAATGTAGCGCTGGATAAAGTCGACGCTGCTCTTGGCCTGTTCATAGCGCTGTTCGCGGATGGTGATGGCCTGCAGCAGCATCAGCCCGTCGCTCTTGAGCAAGTGCGCGCATTGCTTGAAGTAGGTGGGCAGGAAACGATGGCCCACGGCCTCGATCATTTCAATGGACACCAGTTTGTCGTACTGCCCGCTCAAGTCGCGGTAGTCCTGCAACAGCAATGTCACCTGATTCTGCAAACCCAGGGCCTGGATGCGCTGTTCGGTGTAGGCAAACTGCTCTTTGGACAAGGTGGTCGTGGTGACCCGGCAGCCATACTGCTGCGCCGCGTACAGGGCCATGCTGCCCCAGCCGGTGCCGATTTCCAGCAGGTGGTCCGAAGGCTTGAGCGCGAGTTTCTGGCAGATGCGTTCGAGCTTGTTGAGCTGCGCCTGTTCCAGGGTGTCGTCGGCGGTGAGGAACTGCGCCGCCGAATACATCATGGTCGGGTCGAGAAACTCCTGGAACAGGTCGTTGCCCAGGTCGTAGTGAGCAGCGATGTTCTTTTGCGAGCCCTTGCGGGTATTGCGGTTGAGCCAGTGCAGGCCCTGGGTGAATGGGCGGGCCAACTTGGCCAAGCCGCCTTCCAGGGCATCCAGTACTTCAAGGTTGCTGACCATCACCCGCACCACCGCGGTCAGGTCCGGGCTGCTCCAGTAACCATGAATAAACGCCTCGCCGGCGCCGATGGAACCGTTGGCGGCTACCAGGCCCCACACCGCCGGGTCGAGGATCTGGATTTCCCCCAGCAAGTGCGCCTCCCGTGCGCCGAACACCTGGCGCTCACCGTCCTCGACCACCACCAGTTGGCCGTGACGCAGGTTGCCGAGTTGACGCAGCACGGCCTTGCGCAACAACGCGCCGGTCAGGCCATTGACGTTCAGGCGATTGGATTTGACCGATAAGCTAGGGGATTTCATGGCGGCGATCCTTGGGATACCCAGTTGCACAGGCGCCATCGGCGGCCTGATGGGGGAAAATCGGTGTGCGTTTAAGCAGCAAGCGCAGGGCTTGCCAGTAAATTGCCAGGCCGGTCTTGGCGGTCATCCACGGGAAGCGCCACAAGTAGCGATGCAGGCTGGCGCGGTCCAGGGCTTCGCGTTGCAGGCTCAAGGTGGCGTCGAACACCTTGGTCTCGCCCTGCCAGTCGGCCATATGCACCCCCAGGCGCTGGCCGGGTGGGCTGAAGCTCATGCGGTATTCCAGGTCCCGGGGCAAGAACGGCGACACATGAAACGCCTTGGCCACCGCGAAATGCTGGTGCTCGCCGCCCGCCAGGGCGCGGGCCGGCAGCACGTAGTGATAGCGTTCGCGCCATGGGGTGTTGGTCACTTCACAGACAATCGCCGCCAGTTGCCCATCAGCCTCGAAGCAGTAAAAGAAACTCACCGGGTTGAACGCCAGGCCCCAACTGCGGACCTGGGTCAGCAGGCAGACAGTGCCCTGTGGGGTATGCCCCAACGCCGTACTGACCACCTGGCGCACGGCATCAGTCAAACAGGTGCCGTCGCGGGTCAATTCAGGCAGGTAGTCCTGCTGGCGCAATGAAAACGGCGCGAAGCGGCCACGGCCGGCGAACGGCGACAGCCCCAGCACCTGCTCCTGTTCGCTGAGGTCCAGGTACAGCAGGCCGATGCGATAGCGAAACGCATGCCCCTTGGCGGTAAATCGCCGATGGGCGATCCAGCCACTGTAGAGGGCGCTGTTCACAGGGTTTCCCCGAAGGCCTGGGCCACGCGCAGGGCACTGACCACGCCGTCTTCATGAAAGCCGTTGGCCCAGTAGGCCCCACAATAATAGGTGTGCTGGGCGCCATGCAGTTCTTCCCAGCGCGCTTGCGCCGCCACCGCCGCCAGGCTGTATTGGGGATGGGCATAGGTGTAGCGGGCAAGGATTTTCAGCGGGTTGATAATTGCTGTCTGATTGAGGCTCACGCAAAAGGTGGTGGGGCTGTCGATGCCTTGCAGGATGTTCATGGCGTAGGTGACGGCCGCTGGCTTGTGCATACTGGCGTCCAGTCGATAGTTCCAGCTGGCCCAGGCCAGTGGGCGATCGGGCAGCAAGCGGGTGTCGGTGTGCAGGGCCACGTCGTTGTCGGCGTAGGTTATCGCCCCAAGAATCTGCTGCTCAGCCTGGCTCGGGTCGTTCAGCAGGGCCAGGGCCTGGTCGCTGTGGCAGGCGAAGACGACCTTGTCAAAAATTTCACGGCCATCGGCACTGTGGATGACCACACCTTCCGGTGTGCGCTCGACTTTTTGCACCGGGCAGTTGAGGCGGATCTGTTGGCGAAACGAATCGGTCAGGGGCTCGATATAACGGCTGGAACCGCCCTCGATCACACACCACTGCGGCCGATTGTTCACCGACAGCAGGCCGTGGTTCTTGAAGAAGCGCACGAAGAACTGCAGCGGAAACCCCAGCATGTCCGCCAGGGGCATCGACCAGATCGCCGCGCCCATGGGCACGATGTAGTGCCGGATAAAGCGCGGGCCGTAGTTGCCCGCCTGCAGGTATTCGCCCAGGGTCGTCTGTGCGCTGATGCGTTGCTCCTGCAAATCCAGCGGCGCCTGGCGATTGAAGCGCAGGATATCGCGCAACATCCCCCAGAAGCCGGGGGACAGGATATTGCTGCGCTGGGCGAACAGGCTGTTGAGGTTATTGCCGTTGTACTCGAGGTTTTCCTCTGGGGCACAGACCGAGAAGCTCATTTCGGTCGGTTTGAACGGCACGCCGATCTGCCTCAGCAAACGGATGAAGTTGGGGTAGGTCCAGTCGTTGAACACAATAAAGCCGGTGTCCACCGCGTAATGTCTGTCATCGACGGTCACGTCTACCGTATGGGTATGGCCGCCAATCCGGTCGGCGGCTTCGAACAGGGTGATGTCGTGGCGGCGACTGAGCAGGTAGGCACTGGTCAGCCCGGAAATCCCACTGCCGATAATGGCGATCTTCACAGGTCGTCCTTTTGTGGCGGTGGGCTGCGCAGCATGCGCTTGCCGATGATCAGTTGCGCGCGGTTCGGCAGTTTCGACAGCGGCCAGAGGGTGGCAATAAACAGTGCCGGGAAGGCGATTTCCAGTGGGCGTTTTTCCAGTTTGCCGAAAATATGCCGCGCCGCCTTGTCGGCCGGCCAGCTCAAGGGCATCGGGAAGTCGTTGCGTTCGGTCAACGGCGTATCGACGAAGCCGGGGCTGACCACCGTGACATCAATGCCTTCGGGAGACAGGTCGATGCGCAGCGATTCAAACAAATAGCGTAGGCCCGCCTTGGACGCACCGTAGGCTTCTGCGCGGGGCATCGGCAGGTAGGTGACGGCACTGGCGACGCCCACCAGATGCGGGGTTGACCCGGCGCGCAGCAGCGGCAATGCGGCTTCGATGCAATAACTGCTGGCCAGCAGGTTGGTGCGCACCACGTGTTCGATAATCGACGCGTCGAACTGCTTGGCATCCACATATTCGCAGGTACCGGCATTCAGGATCACGGTGTCCAGGGCACCCCAGGTTTGCATGATGTGCTCGCCGATTTCCCGGACCACCTGGCTGTTGGTCAAGTCACCGGGGACCACCAGCACTTGCCCGGGGTAACGTTGCGCAAGTTGCTCCAGCGGCGCCTTGGTGCGCGCACTCAGCGCGACCTGCGCCCCACTGCCGAGCAACTCTTCGGCCAGGGCCGCACCGATACCACTGCTTGCCCCGGTCAGCCAATAACGGCGTGGCGATGTCAGGCTCATGCCATTCTCCCTTTCAACCAACGGATCAACCGGCCGAGTACCGGCAGGTGTTCGTAAAGCAGCGCTCCGGCATCAAAGTAATCGCGGTGCCGGTAAACCTTGTCGTGCCATAACAGGTGAGAGCAGCCTTGCACCTGAATCTGTTGGCCGCCCGCCAACCGCGGGTGGCAAAAGCTCATGGTCCAGCGCAGGTAACCTTCGCCTTCGGCCACGTGGTCGAAACCGTGGAAGTCAAAATGCAATGGGTCGACGTTGCTGTAAAGCTCGGCAAAGTACGCCTTCAGCGCGCTGATGCCGTGGACCTGGTGCAGTGGATCGGTAAACGCTATGTCCTGGCTGTACAGGCTGTCGAGCCGGTGCAGGTTGTGTTTGTCCAGGGTGGCGAAGGACTCGGCGAACTGGCGCAGGAAATCACTCATACACACCCCCTGCCGCCTGGCGTGAGGGCAGGGCACGAAAGGCCGCCAGCGCCCGCTCGCGGGAAGACTTCAGATCGACGATGGGCCGTGGGTAGTCGGCCACGCCAAACAGCCCGCCGACAGCGTCGGGGTTGTGCACTTCCTTTTTGTTCAATCCCGCCAGTTGTGGCAGCCACTGCTTGATAAAACGCCCTTCGCCATCGAATTTCTCGGACTGGCTCAACGGGCTGAAAATGCGGAAGTACGGTGCCGAGTCGGTGCCGGTGGACGAACTCCATTGCCAGCCGCCGTTATTGGCCGCCAGATCACCGTCGATCAAGTGGCGCATAAAAAAGCGCTCGCCTTCGCGCCAGTCGATCAGCAGGTTCTTGGTCAGAAACATCGCCACCACCATGCGCAGGCGGTTATGCATCCAGCCGGTTTCCAAGAGCTGGCGCATCGCGGCATCAATGATCGGCAGGCCGGTGCGTGCCTCTTGCCAGGCGGCCAGATCAGCGGGAGCGTGGCGCCAGGCCACAGCTTCGGTTTCCGGGCGAAAGGCACGATGGCGCGACACCCGTGGGTAACCCACCAGGATATGTTTGTAGAACTCGCGCCACAGCAATTCGTTGATCCAGGTGATTGCGCCGATGTCGCCGCTTTCGAATTCACCCTGGTTACTTTGCAGCGCCGCATGCAGGCACTGGCGTGGCGAAATCACGCCGGCGGCGAGGTACGCAGACAGTTGGCTGGTGCCGGGCTTGGCCGGGAAGTCGCGTTCATCCTTGTAATAGCTGATTTGTGCGTCGGCAAACTGGGCAAGGCGTCGCTGCGCCTCGTCTTCACCGGCCGGCCAAAGGGCGCGCAGGGTGTCGCTGGGCGGGGCAAATCCCTTGACCTGCTCGGGAACTGCATCACTGGCGAACGGCAGCGCGGCCTGCGCCTTGGGCGTCGCCACCCGGCGCGGCAGGGCACTGTGCAGGCGGTTGTAACAGACCTTACGAAACTGGCTGAACACCTGGAAGTAAGTGCCGGTCTTGGTCAATACGCTGCCAGGCTGGAACAGCAGTTGGTCCAGATAGCTGTGAAACCCTACCCCGTGTGCTTCCAGAGCCTGGGCCACGGCGGCATCGCGCCGGCTTTCGTGGATCCCGTATTCTTCGTTGGTGTGCACGCTCTCGACTGACAGGGCCTGGCACACCTGCACCAGTACCTGTGGCACCTGGTCCCAAGTGTCGGCATGGCGGATCAGCAGGGGAATATTCAGCTCTCCCAGGGCCAGGCTCAGGGCCTTGAGGTTGCGCAGCCAGAAGTCCACCTTGCACGGCGCATCGTCATGGGCCAGCCACTGATCGGCGGTAATCAGGTACACCGCCGCTGTCGGGCCGCGCTGGCAGGCGGCAGCGAGGGCGGTGTTGTCATGCAGGCGCAGGTCGCTGCGCAGCCAGATCAGATGCATTAGAGAAGCCCACGCTGGATCAGGAGCTGATGGGCCGACAAGGGGTCTTCGGCCAGCACCAATTGAGGGGTGTCCTGAGTTAATACGGATAACTCGGCTTGATGGATGCACACCGTTGGTCCGGCAATCAGGATCGGGCAGTGGGTGCCGCTCAGCAGTTTCGGCAAGGTCGCTAAATGGAGGGCCTTGCTCGAGTACAGCAGCACGGCGCGCGGTTGCAGGTGCTCGACGGCCAGGGCCAGTTCGCCGGTAGGCAACGGCCAGTCGAAAACTTCCACCGGGCAATCGGCGCTGCTGGCCAGCCAGGCGCTCAGCCACAGGTGCGGTTCGAGCGGCAGGTCGGAATGGTTGATCAGCAACAATGGCGGGCCGTTGAGCTGGCGGTTGTTGTGATACATCCGTGCGCCGAACTTGCTGCGCAGCCAGGAATGGAAAAACACCCGCTCCATCTGCGCGCCGAACTGGCCTTGCCAGCGCTGCTCCAGCTCCTTGAACAGTGGCAACAGCAGTTGCTCGCACAGGGTACGCGGTGGGTAAAGGGCCATGGCCTGGTTGAACACGTCGTCGACCCGGCGCTCGGCCAGTTGACCGATGGCCTGGATCAAGGTCTGGCGCAGGTTCTGCCATTCGTTTTCGACGCTGTCGTCCACCGGCTGGGCGTTGTCGATCAACTGCTTGACCTGGCTTACCGGTACGCCTCGGTTGAGCCACGTCAGGATAGTCTGGATGCGCTGCACATGGTCGGCGTTGAACAGCCGATGGCCCTTGGGCGTACGCTGCGGCACGATCAGGCCGTAACGCCGTTCCCAGGCGCGCAGGGTCACCGCGTTGACCCCGGTCTGGCGGGCCACTTCGCGAATCGGCAGCCAGCCTTGTTCCAGGGCCAGGGCCACATCTTCGACGGGTTGGGCAGGGGGTTGCGGGGAAACATTCATGGGTTAGATCGCATTACGCAGGCTGAGATTTTCCGGATGCGGTTGCAGGTAGGCCTGCTGCGCGATGTAGCGGTCCGGGTGTTGGCGAAAGTGATGCTTGAGCAAGGTCAGCGGCACGACCAGCGGCACGATGCCTTGCCGGTATTGGCTGATCAGCGCCTGCATTTCCTGTTTGTCTGCGGCGCTCAGGGCCTGCTTGAGGTAACCGCTGATGTGCTGCAACACATTGGAATGGGTGCCACGGGTGGCGCACTTTTTCAGGGCCGTCATCAGCTCGCTGAAATACTCGGCGGCCAGCACTGGCAGGTCACAGTCCTTGCTCATGCTGCCCAGCAGGTTGCCCAGGCTTTTGTAGTGGGCCGGACTATGGGCCATCAGCAGGTATTTATAGCGCGAGTGGAAGGCCAGCAGTTGGTGACGGGTCAGACCCTGCGCCAGCAATTGTTGCCATGTGGCATAGACAAAGACCCGGGTCAGGAAATTTTCCCGCAGCACCGGGTCGTGCAGGCGGCCATCTTCCTCCACCGGCAGGTTGGGATGGCGTGCGCAGAATGCCTGGGCATAGATGCCGCGCCCACCGCCCTCGGCCGGGGTGCCGTTGTCGCGGTAGACCTTGACCCGTTCCAGGCCGCAGGACGGTGATTTCTGCATGAAGATATAGCCGCACAGGTCCGTATGTTCGGCGGCCATGCGCTGGCCGTACTCATCCAGTGCGCCGGTCACATTCAGTTCGCGGTGGACCGTGCCCACGGCTTGCGGCTGGAGTGGGTCGCCCACCAGGCGAATCGGCTCACGGGGGATGCCCAGGCCAATAGCGACTTCGGGGCACAGTGGCACGAAGTCGAAATAGTCACTGAGTGTCTGGCTGCACAAGGGGGATTGTTTGTGCCCGCCGTTGAAGCGCACGTTTTCGCCGAGCAGGCAGGCGCTGATGGCGATTTTTGGTTTGCCGGTGACGGACACGTTGCAGGACATGGCAAAGCCTCGACAAGATTCCTGTACAGTTTATGTTTTCTGTACAACTAATCTCATCATAGGTTTTACACTGTACAAGTCAAATAGTTTGTACAAGTTTTTTGATGAGGTTATTGCCAGCCCATTTTCCAGCGCTCGGCATCTTGCAGGCTTTGCCAAGTCAGGCGTTCTCCGCGCCGGGTCAAGACGGCTTGCAGTTCAATCTCCAGTACGTTGTCTTCTTCATCGCGAAACAACTCGGTGACCAGGAAATGTTTTTCCTTGTTTCGCGGGTGGGTTGCTGTCCATTTGGAGAGCAGCAGTTTTGTTGGATTGATGCGGTTCATTGCAGGTGTCCGAGCAAGCGCCGCGCGGCTTCCTGGCCGCTGAGCCACGCGCCTTCGACCCTGCCTGACAGGCACCAGTCGCCACATACGTACAGGCCCAGGTCGGCATCCGCCAGTACTCCCCATTCATGGCTGCCCGCCGGTCGGGCGTACAGCCAGCGGTGGGCGAGGCTGAAGGAGGGCGCCGGCATGCTGCAATGCAGCAATTCGGCAAAGGCGCCGTGCAGCAATTCGATGATGGCTTCCTTGGGCAGGTCCAGGTGCTGTTTGCTCCAGGCACTGGTGGCGTGCAGGATCCAGGTATCTGGCGTGGCGTCACGCCCTGGTTTGCTGCGGTTGCGGGCCAGCCAGTCGAGGGGGCTGTCTTGTACAAAGCAGCCTTCCATCGGCGTATCCAGCGGCGTGTCGAAGGCCAGGGCAATGGCCCAGGTCGGGTCCATTTTTACCCCGGCTGCCGTGCTCGCCAGTTTCGGCGCCGCGGCCAGCAGGGCCGTGGCCTGGTGCGCCGGGGTGGCAATGATTACGTGGCTGAAGGGGCCATGGTTGCCACCGTCGGCGTCCAGCAGGTTCCAGTGTTGCTGGCCCTGGAACACTTCGGTGATACGGCAGCCGAACTCCACCGGCAGGTCGTCCAGCAGTGCGCGGGTGATGGCGCTCATGCGCGGGGTGCCGACCCAGCGGGTCTGCTCATCGGGAGAAGGGCTCAGTTGGCCGGATTGGCAGTTGTAGAGTTGCGGTTCCCACTCGGCAACCCAGCCATTGGCTTGCCAGCGTTGCACTTCATCGACGAAGCGTCGGTCGCGGGCGGTGAAGTACTGTGCGCCGAGGTCCAGTGTGCCGGCCTCGCTGCGCTTGCTGGACATGCGCCCGCCACTGCCGCGGCTTTTATCGAAGAGTTGTACAGCGTGCCCGGCATCTTTTAACGCTCGGGCGGCAGAAAGTCCGGCGATGCCGGTACCGATGATCGCGATGGGAACAGTCATGGGAGGCCTCGTTTTACCTTTGGGTACAGACTACGCCGACACCAATAGCTGTACAATATTGTTTTTTGGTATAAGTTTCGGCATGCCTTAACGTGTGGCGTGGCCTATGGTTAAACGTAGGTCGCGCCCGATTAAAAAGATCCCTGCTTATAAAATAGACCAGCGATGCCCGGCCAACGTTACAGGAGGAAGATCTCATGCATATTTTGCTGACCGGCGGTACCGGTCTGATCGGCCGCCAGCTTTGCCAGTACTGGAGCGCCCAGGGGCATCAGTTGACGGTATGGAGCCGCAATCCCGCGCAGGTCGCCACCCTGTGCGGTGCGCAGGTGAAGGGCGTTGCCCGTTTGCAGGATGTAACGCAGCCGGTGGATGCTGTTATCAACCTGGCCGGCGCGCCGATCGCCGACCGGCTCTGGACCCATAAACGCAAGGCATTGCTGTGGAGCAGTCGGATCAGCCTGACGGAAACCTTGCTGGCCTGGCTTGAAGGCCTGGCGGTGAAACCTGCGGTGTTGATTTCCGGGTCGGCGGTGGGTTGGTATGGCGATGGCGGTGAGCGCGAGCTGACCGAAGCCAGCGGCCCGGTGCTGGACGATTTTCCCAGCCAGTTGTGCATTGCCTGGGAAGAAACCGCCCAGCGCGCCGAGGCCTTCGGCCTGCGGGTGGTGCTGGTGCGTACTGGCCTGGTGCTAGCGGCCGAGGGCGGCTTTTTGTCGCGGTTGTTACTGCCCTTTAAACTGGCGCTGGGCGGGCCTATCGGTAACGGTCGGCAGTGGATGCCGTGGGTGCATATCAAGGATCAAATCGCCCTGATTGATTTTCTTCTACACAAACCTGACGCCAGCGGTCCTTATAATGCCTGCGCGCCCCAGCCGGTGCGTAACCGCGAGTTTGCCAAGACCCTGGGCCAGGTGCTGCACCGCCCGGCGTTTATGCCGATGCCGGCGTTTGCCTTGCGGGTGGGTTTGGGCGAGTTGTCCGGCCTGTTGCTGGGCGGGCAGAAGGCGCTACCCGAGCGGTTGTTGGCCGCCGGTTTCACTTTTCAGTTCACTGAGTTGCACGCGGCCCTGGACGACTTGTCCAGCCGCCTCTAGAGATAGGATGTTGCATGACGGATCACGCGTTGTTACTGGTCAACCTGGGCTCGCCGGCGTCCACTTCGGTGGCCGATGTGCGCAGCTACCTCAATCAGTTCTTGATGGACCCGTATGTGATCGACCTGCCATGGCCGGTGCGGCGCTTGCTGGTGTCGCTGATCCTGATCAAGCGTCCCGAGCAGTCGGCCCACGCTTACGCCTCGATCTGGTGGGACGAAGGCTCGCCGCTGGTGGTCCTCAGTCGCCGCCTGCAGCAGCAGATGACCAGCCAATGGACCCATGGCCCGGTGGAACTGGCGATGCGTTATGGCGAACCGTCGATTGAAAGCGTGCTGACCCGCCTGGCCGGCCAGGGCATCCATAAGGTCACGCTGGCGCCGTTGTATCCACAGTTTGCCGACAGCACCGTGACCACGGTGATCGAAGAAGCGCGGCGGGTGGTGCGCGAGAAGAAACTCGACCTGCAGTTCTCGATCCTGCAACCGTTCTACGACCAGCCGGAATACCTCGATGCCCTGGTGGCCAGTGCCAGGCCGCATTTGCAGCAGGATTACGATCACCTGCTGTTCAGCTTCCACGGCCTGCCGGAACGGCATCTGAATAAACTCAACCCCGGGCATTCCCTGGACGGTGCGGGCGACTGCTGCGCCAATGCGTCGCCTGAGGTGCGTACCACCTGTTATCGCGGGCAATGCTTCAGCGTCGCCCGCGACTTTGCCGCGCGCATGGGCCTGCCTGAGGGTAAATGGTCGGTGGCGTTCCAGTCGCGCCTGGGGCGGGCGAAGTGGATCGAACCCTACACCGAGGCCCGCCTGGAGGCCCTGGCTCAGCAGGGGGTGAAGAAGTTGCTGGTGATGTGCCCGGCGTTTGTCGCCGATTGCATCGAGACCCTGGAGGAGATCGGTGATCGCGGCCTGGAACAGTTCCGCGAAGCCGGGGGCGAGGAGTTAGTGCTGGTGCCGTGCCTCAATGATGATCCGCAGTGGGCGGCGGCACTTAACACCTTGTGCGAAAGAGCGCCCGTCAGCCTCTAAGGTGGCGGCTTGTGTGGGAGCTGGCTCCCATACAAGCCAGTTCCCACATGGCTTCAGCGGGCTTTACTCGTGATGGGGCTGGCCAAGGAAGGTCAGTGAGCTGAACAGCGCGCGGATGTGGACCTCGCCGTTATCTTTGACCGGCACTTGTGCCTGCGCCGCAATCACATTCAGCGCTTCATTGCGCACCAGTACCTGGGCCCGGCCATCCTTGTCGGTCTCGGTACTCAAGGTGTTCGGCGCGCTGCGGTAGTCGCCAATCAACTTGATTCCGGCGGCGGGCTTGCCGTCGATCAGCACCCGTACAGGCAGCGATTGGCCTGGGCCGACGGTCAGCGGGTCGACTTCGGGCACGATCACCATCCTCAACTGATCCAGCTTGGGCAGTTTTGCCCCGGCCTGATAGATCGCCAGGCTGTACTTCAGGGCCTGGGTCGTTTCGACGGCGCCCGGCACCTGGCTGTGGCCCTTGTTCACCCATTTCTTGTCTGGGGTTTGCGTCCACAGGCCGTTATCAAACGCCACGGCCAGCACCGCAGGAGATTTGAGCGGTTGCAGGCGCGCCTGGTCGTCCAGGCGTTGTACGGTCACCGGGATCATCCGGCCACTGGCGTCATAGGCCCAGGCGCCGCTGACTTTCCTGGCCTTGAAGGCTTCGTCTTCGGCACCGTGGCCATAGACCACCTCGATATGCCCCCGGCGTTGCTCGGTCCACAGACCGTGGGCCGATACCTGGGTGGCGAACAGCAGGCCGAGCACGGCCAATGATTTGAGCGCTTGCATGTTGAGGTCCTTTTACAGATTGAGGGTCAGGCTGACGGTGAAGTTGCGCGGCTCTCCGGGGGTTACCCAGTAGTTGCTGTAGGAGCGCTCGTAGTACTTTTCATCGAACAGGTTGTTGAGGTTCAGGCCCACGGTGAGGTTGTCGCTGGCCTTGTAATGGGCCAGCAGGTCGACCGTGTGGTAGGCCGGCAACTCGAAGCTTTTACCGGCCTCGCCCGAGCGGTCGCCGACGTAGGTAAAGGCCGCGCCCAGATCCGAACCCCGCAGGGCGCCATCCTGGAACTCATACACGCCCAACAGGCTGCCACTGCGCTTGGCCACGCCAGGGACGCGGCTGCCGGTGGGGATGTCTTTGTCACCCTTGGTCACTTGCGCATCGATGTAGGCCAGGGCACCAATCACCCGCACAGCGTCAGTCAATTGCCCGCTCAGTTGCAGGTCAACCCCCTGGCTGCGGGCCTTGCCAATGGCGCGCTTGAGGTCGGTGGCCGGGTCGGTGGCCAAGGTGTTTTCTTTATTGATATGGAAGGCGGCGACGGTGGCGCTCAGGCGGTCGTCGAACAGCTCTGTCTTGATACCGACTTCATAACCAACGCCTTCTTCGGGCTCGAGGAATTTACCGGCTGCGTCCAGGTCACTTTGCGGCTTGAACGAGGTACTGGCGTTGGCAAACAGCCCCACCTGCGGGGTCAGTTGATACAGCAGGCCGGCCCGCTGGGTCATGACATCGTGGGTTTTCTGGCTCTTGGCGCCGTTGCGGGTGAAGTCCTCTGAGCTTTGCTCGACGTGCTCCAGGCGCACGCCCACCAGGCCGCGCAGGCGGTCGGTAAATACGATCTGGTCTTGCAGGTTCAGCGCCTGGCTTTTCACCTGGGTGAAAAAATCAGTGCCCGTGGGCTTGCCATTGGGCTTGGGCTGGCCATAGACCGGTTGGTAGATATCAATCGGGTAGCTGCCGGTGATGGCGGTCACCCGTTCTTTCTTGCGGTAGTCCTCGTACTCGGTGCCGATCAGCAATTCATGCTGCCAACTGCCGATATCGAACAGACCGCGCAGCTCCAACTGGGTGATGCTGTCGTGCCAACCCGTGGAGCGTTCGCGGTAACGGCGGTTGACGGTATGCCCATCGGCATTCAGCGGGCGGCTTTCCGAGGCGTGGCCCCAGAGGCTGCCTTGTTTGTAATGGCTGGCCAGGCGCAGCTTCCAGGCATCGTTCAAGTGATGCTCGAGGGTGGCTTGCAGGCGGTTGTTGTGGTTGTCGATATCGCCGTCGTTGGGCTCGCCGAGGAAGGTCGAGCGGGACATGCCGCTCCAGCGGTCATTCGGCGCGACGATGCCCCGGTCGAACGTTGAGCTGTGGCGCACGAACTCACTTTCCACCAACAGGCTGGTGTCCGGGTCCAGTTGCCAACTGAACGATGGGGCGACAAACACCCGCTTGCTCTGCACGTGGTCACGAAAGCTGTGGTTGTCTTCCACTGCCAGATTGACCCGCGACAGCACATTGCCTTCGCTGTCCAGCGGGGTGTTGATATCGACGGCGGTGCGGTAGCGGTCCCAACTGCCGGCGCTGGTCTGCAGGGTGGTAAAGGCTTCGGCTTGGGGCTTTTTGGTGACGATATTCACGGTGCCGCCGGGATCGCCACGGCCATAGAGGCTGGCGGCGGGGCCCTTGAGCACTTCGATACGTTCGATATTGGCCGTGTCCGGCGTGCTCGGGTAGCCACGGTTGGCGCTGAAACCATCCTGGTAGAACGCCGAGGTGGTGAAGCCGCGAATACTGTATTCGTAAAGGGTCAGGCCACCGAAGTTGTTCTGCTTGGACACCCCGCCGGCAAACTCCAGGGCGCGCTCGACGTTGTTGCTGCCCAGGTCCTTGAGCACTGTGGTGGGGATCACGCTGATTGACTGTGGGATATCCCGCAGGGCGGTGTCGGTCTTGGTCCCGCTGGCCGAGCGGGTCGCACGGTAACCCGTGACCGGGCCGGTAGCGGATTCATACGCCTCGCCGGTGATGCTGGTGGTGCCCAGTTCAAGGGTGTTGGTGTCTTCTGCAAACACCGGGTCCACCAGCAATCCCAGGGCGAGACCGGCCAGGGGCGCAAACTTTCGAGACGTCATGGTCTAACATTCCAATATCAATATTGAAATAATATAACATGACTATTGAGAGTGTATATCTTTAAGGATCGCCCTTTATTCCTGCTCTTTCACCGGGGCGGGCGGCGGGCGCAGGCCCACTTCGGCCAGCAGCTTGATCTCTTTGCCGTTGCGCATCACCTGGATCGCGACCTTTTCCGTCGGTTTGATCCGCGCCACCTGGTTCATCGAACGGCGACCATCGCCCGCCGGTTCACCATCGATGCTGAGGATCACATCGCCCACCTGCATCCCGGCTTTCTCCGCCGGGCCGCCGCGCAGGATGCCGGCAATCACGATGCCTGGGCGCCCAGTCAGGCCAAACGACTCCGACAGCTCCTTGGTCAGCGGTTGCACTTCAATCCCCAGCCAGCCACGGATCACCTGGCCGTGCTCGATGATCGACTTCATCACTTCCATCGCCAGCTTCACCGGGATCGCAAAACCGATGCCCTGGGAGCCGCCGGACTTGGAAAAAATCGCCGTGTTGATGCCGGTCAGGTTGCCATTGGCGTCCACCAGCGCGCCGCCGGAGTTGCCCGGGTTGATCGCCGCGTCGGTCTGGATAAAGTCTTCGTAGCTGTTAAGGCCCAACTGATTACGCCCGGTGGCGCTGATGATGCCCATGGTCACGGTCTGGCCGACGCCGAACGGGTTGCCGATCGCCAAGGCCACATCACCGACCCGCAGGCTTTCGGAGCGGCCGATGGTGATGGAGGGCAGGTTCTTCAGGTCGATCTTCAGGACCGCAAGGTCGGTTTCCGGGTCGCTGCCCACTACCCGCGCCAGGGTTTCGCGGCCATCGCGCAGGGCCACGACAATCTGGTCGGCCCCGGTGCTTACATGGTTGTTGGTCAGGATGTAGCCTTCGGGGCTCATGATCACCCCGGAGCCGAGGCTCGACTCCATGCGGCGCTGCTTGGGCGAATTGTCACCGAAGAACCGCCGGAACTGTGGGTCTTCAAACAGCGGGTGCGCCGGTTTATTGATGACTTTGGTGGTGTATAGGTTGACCACTGCGGGCGCAGCGACCACCACCGCATCGGCGTAGGTCACCGGGCCTTGTTGCACCGCGCTGGTTTGCGGTGCCTGTTGCAGGTTGACGTCCAGGCTTGGCAGGCCGACCCATTGCGGATAACGCTGAATAATCAGCATCGCGATCAGCACGCCGGCCAACAATGGCCATCCAAAAAAACGCAGCGCCTTGAGCATCAAGTAAGTCCTGACAGGTTGCAGGGGGCGCGGGAGCGCCCATAATGTCGCGCATTATACGAGGCCGCGAGCGCCTCTGAACGGGATATTTAGGAGTCTTTTATGGCCGTCGCCCTGAGCACCCTGGTTGAAGAAGCGGATCGCTACTTGAACAGCGCGAAAATTGCCGATTACTGCCCCAATGGCCTGCAGGTCGAAGGCCGGCCGCAGGTGTTGCGCATTGTCAGTGGCGTGACTGCCAGCCAAGCGCTGCTCGACGCGGCGGTGGAGGCCAAGGCCGACCTGGTGCTGGTGCATCACGGTTATTTCTGGAAAGGCGAGAGCCCGTGCATCACCGGCATGAAACAGCGCCGCCTCAAGACCCTGCTCAAGCACGACATCAGCCTCCTGGCCTACCACCTGCCGCTGGACCTGCACCCGGACGTGGGCAACAACGTGCAGTTGGCCCGCCAGTTGGACATCACCGTCGAAGGCCCGCTGGACCCGGACAACCTCAAGGTCGTCGGCCTGGTCGGCTCCTTGGCCGAGCCCCTGTCGGCACGGGATTTCGCCCGCCGTGTGCAGGAAGCTATGGGCCGCGAGCCGCTGCTGATCGAAGGCAGCGCGATGATCCGCCGCGTGGGCTGGTGCACCGGCGGCGGCCAGGGCTACATCGACCAGGCCGTGCTGGCCGGGGTGGATTTGTACCTCAGCGGCGAAGCTTCGGAACAGACCTTCCACAGTGCCCGGGAAAACGACATCAGCTTTATCGCCGCCGGCCATCATGCCACCGAGCGTTATGGCGTGCAGGCCCTGGGCGATTACCTGGCCCGGCGCTTTGCCCTCGAGCACCTGTTTATCGACTGCCCCAACCCGATCTAAGCCTCCCAACAGGCCCGTCATTGCAGGCAAACCGAGCGGTATATCCATATACCGTTTCGATCTAGCCAGCTCCCTGATTAGAAGTAGGTGCTGTGCTAGCATGCCTCGCTCGAACACGGCCCGCAGGCCGTCCATAAGATCGTTTTTCCGTGAGTAGCCATGGTCGACAAACTGACGCATCTGAAACAGCTGGAGGCGGAGAGCATCCACATCATCCGTGAGGTTGCCGCCGAGTTCGACAACCCCGTGATGCTCTACTCCATCGGCAAAGACTCCGCCGTGATGCTGCATCTGGCGCGCAAGGCATTCTTCCCGGGCAAGCTGCCGTTTCCGGTGATGCATGTGGACACCCAGTGGAAATTCCAGGAAATGTACAAGTTTCGCGACCGCATGGTCGAGGAACTGGGCCTGGAGCTAATCACTCACGTCAACCCGGACGGTGTGGCGCAGGGCATCAACCCGTTCACCCACGGCAGCGCCAAGCACACCGACATCATGAAGACCGAAGGCCTGAAACAAGCCTTGGACCAGCATGGTTTCGACGCAGCCTTCGGCGGCGCCCGTCGCGATGAAGAGAAATCCCGCGCCAAAGAGCGCGTGTACTCGTTCCGCGACAGCAAGCACCGCTGGGACCCGAAAAACCAGCGCCCGGAGCTGTGGAACGTCTACAACGGCAACGTCAACAAGGGCGAGTCGATCCGCGTGTTCCCGCTGTCCAACTGGACCGAGCTGGATATCTGGCAGTACATCTATCTGGAAGGCATCCCCATCGTGCCGCTGTACTTCGCCGCCGAACGTGAAGTGATCGAGAAGAACGGCACGCTGATCATGATCGACGACGAGCGCATCCTCGAGCACCTGTCCGACGAGGACAAAGCCCGCATCGTCAAAAAGAAAGTCCGTTTCCGTACCCTTGGCTGCTACCCGTTGACGGGCGCGGTGGAGTCCGAAGCCGAGACGCTGACGGACATCATCCAGGAAATGCTCCTGACGCGAACTTCCGAGCGCCAGGGCCGTGTCATCGACCACGATGGTGCAGGCTCGATGGAAGATAAAAAACGTCAAGGTTATTTCTAAGGGGCTGTCATGTCGCATCAATCTGATTTGATCAGCGAGGACATCCTCGCCTACCTGGGCCAGCACGAACGCAAGGAAATGCTGCGCTTTCTGACCTGTGGCAACGTCGACGACGGCAAGAGCACCCTGATCGGGCGCCTGCTGCACGACTCCAAGATGATCTACGAAGACCATCTGGAAGCCATCACCCGCGATTCGAAGAAAGTCGGCACCACCGGTGACGATATCGACCTGGCTTTGCTGGTCGACGGCCTGCAGGCCGAGCGTGAGCAGGGCATCACCATTGATGTGGCCTACCGCTATTTCTCCACCGCCAAGCGCAAATTCATCATTGCCGACACCCCCGGCCATGAGCAGTACACCCGCAACATGGCCACCGGTGCGTCCACCTGTGACCTGGCGATCATCCTGGTGGATGCGCGCTACGGCGTGCAGACCCAGACCCGTCGCCACAGCTTTATCGCCTCGCTGTTGGGCATCAAGCACATCGTCATCGCGATCAACAAGATGGACCTCAACGGTTTCGACGAGAGCATCTTCGAGTCGATCAAGGCCGACTACCTGAAGTTTGCCGAGGGCATTGCGTTCAAGCCGAGCACCATGGCCTTTGTGCCGATGTCGGCGCTCAAGGGCGACAACGTGGTGAACAAGAGCGAGCGTTCGCCGTGGTACACCGGCCAGTCGCTGATGGAGATCCTCGAAACCGTCGAGATCGCCAACGACCGCAACTACACCGACCTGCGTTTCCCGGTGCAGTACGTCAACCGCCCGAACCTGAACTTCCGTGGTTTCGCCGGCACCCTGGCCAGCGGCATCGTGCACAAGGGCGACGAAGTGGTGGTGTTGCCGTCGGGTAAGAGCAGCCGCATCAAATCCATCGTCACCTTCGAAGGTGAACTGGAGCACGCAGGCCCAGGCCAGGCCGTGACCCTGACCATGGAAGACGAGATCGACATCTCCCGTGGCGACCTGCTGGTGCATGCCGACAACGTGCCGCAAGTGACCGACGCCTTCGACGCCATGCTGGTGTGGATGGCCGAGGAGCCGATGCTGCCGGGCAAGAAATACGACATCAAGCGCGCTACCAGCTACGTGCCGGGTTCCATCACCAGCATCGTGCATCGTGTGGATGTGAACACCTTGGAAGAAGGCCCCGCCAGTGCCTTGCAACTGAACGAGATCGGTCGGGTCAAGGTCAGCCTCGACGCGGCCATTGCCCTGGACGGTTACGCCAGCAACCGCACCACCGGCGCCTTTATCGTGATTGATCGCCTGACCAACGGCACTGTGGCCGCGGGCATGATCATCGCACCACCGGTCAGCCATGGCAGCGCGGCGCAGCACGGCAAGTTGGCCCACGTGGCCACCGAAGAGCGCGCCCAGCGTTTCGGCCAGCAGCCGGCCACCGTGTTGTTCAGCGGCCTGTCGGGCGCAGGCAAGAGCACCTTGGCCTATGCAGTTGAGCGTAAATTGTTCGACATGGGCCGTGCGGTGTTCGTACTCGATGGCCAGAACCTGCGCCATGACCTCAATAAAGGTCTGCCACAGGACCGAGCCGGGCGTACCGAGAACTGGCGGCGTGCTGCTCACGTGGCGCGTCAGTTCAACGAAGCCGGCCTGCTGACCCTGGCGGCCTTCGTGGCGCCGGATGCCGAAGGCCGTGAACAGGCCAAGGCGTTGATCGGCAGTGAGCGTTTGCTGACCGTGTACGTGCAGGCCTCGCCGCTGGTGTGTGCCGAGCGTGACCCGCAAGGCCTGTATGCTGCGGGTGGGGATAACATCCCTGGTGAGTCGTTCCCGTACGACGTGCCGTTGAATGCCGACCTGGTGCTCGACACCCAGGCCCTGTCGCTGGACGACAGCGTCAAGCAAGTGCTGGAGCTGTTGCGCCAGCGCGGCGCGATCTAAACCTCGCCGCCACAAAAAAGCCCGCCACCGATCACTCGGTGGCGGGCTTTTCACATTCTTCAGGTTGACACAGTCAGTGTGGGAGCTGGCTTGCCTGCGATGGCAGTGGTTCAGGCAATGCACTTACATCTGACAGACCGCTATCGCAGGCAAGCCACACATGGTGATCACCGATTGCCTGGGTACTCGATGTGAAGCCGGCTCAACAGGGCATCCTTGTCTTCCCACAACTGGTTGATCCAGCCCTGGAACGCCAACCGATACTCCCCATCCTGCTCATAATTCTTGCCAATGAACTCGGCCGGGATCTGCACCTCTTCAAACTGCACCACCACGTCTTTTACATTGCCGCACAACAAGTCCCAGAACCCCGGGCGCCCGCCTGGGTAGTGGATAGTCACATTGACCAGTGACTTCAGTTGCTCGCCCATGGCATCCAGTACAAACGCAATGCCGCCGGCCTTGGGCTTGAGCAGGTAGCGGAACGGCGATTGTTGCTGGGCATGTTTGCCAGGGGTAAACCGCGTGCCTTCGGCAAAGTTGAAAATACCCACCGGGTTATCGCGAAACTTCGCACAGGTCTTGCGGGTGGTTTCCAGATCCTTGCCTTTTTTCTCCGGGTGTTTCTCCAGGTAGGCCTTGGTGTAACGCTTCATGAAGGGGAAGCCCAGCGCCCACCACGCGAGGCCAATCACCGGTACCCAGATCAGCTCCTGCTTGAGGAAAAACTTCAGTGGGCGGATCCGTCGATTGAGCACGTACTGCAACACCATGATATCGACCCAGCTCTGGTGGTTGCTGGTCACCAGGTACGAGTGCTGGTAGTCCAGGCCTTCCAGGCCCTTGAGGTGCCAGCGGGTGCGGCGCACCAGGTTCATCCAGGCCTTGTTATTGCTGATCCACGCTTCATGGGTGTGGTTCATCAGCCACTCGCTGAAGCGCTTGGCGAACGGCAGCGCCTTGAACAGCGCGACGATAAACAGGAATGAACACAGCAGGATGGTGTTCAACGCCAGCAGCAGCGAGGCAATGACCCCACGCAGGGGGGCAGGCAGAAAGTCCAGCATTTAGGCATCCATAGGTCGGTTGGCGGCTTGAATCGCGGTCAGGGCGATGGTGTAGACGATATCGTCCACCTGGGCCCCACGGGGCAGGTCGTTCACAGGTTTGCGCAGGCCTTGCAGCATCGGGCCGAGGCTGACGCAATCGGCACTGCGCTGCACGGCTTTGTGGGTGGTGTTGCCGGTGTTGAGGTCGGGGAACACAAAAACCGTGGCCTTGCCCGCCACCAGGCTGTTGGGCGCCAGTTGCCGGGCGACGTTTTCGTTGGCGGCGGCATCGTACTGCAAGGGGCCGTCGATCAGCAGCGAGCTTTGTTGTTCGTGGGCCAGCAGGGTGGCCTCGCGGACTTTCTCCACTTCTTCGCCACTGGCCGAGTCACCACTGGAGTAGCTGATCATCGCCACGCGCGGGGTGATGCCGAAAGCGGCGGCCGAATCGGCGCTTTGCAGGGCGATTTCCGCGAGTTCCGCGGCGCTGGGGTGCGGGTTCATCACACAGTCGCCGTAGACCAGTACTTGTTCAGGGAACAGCATGAAAAACACCGACGACACCAGGGTGCAGCCCGGCGCGGTCTTGATCAGTTGCAGGGCCGGGCGGATGGTATTGGCGGTGGAGTGGATGACCCCGGAGACCAGGCCGTCCACTTCATCCAGCGCCAGCATCATGGTGGCGATTACCACGGTGTCTTCCAGTTGCTGCTCGGCCATCGGCGCGTTGAGGCTTTTGCTCTTGCGCAGGGCCACCATCGGCTCGACATAGCGCTCGCGAATCAGGTCCGGGTCAAGAATCTCAAGGCCTTCGGGCAACTCGATGCCGTGGGCGCGGGCCACGGCTTCGACGTCAGCCGGCTTGGCCAGCAGCACACAACGGGCAATGCCCCGGGCCTGGCAGATGGCGGCGGCTTGCACGGTCAGCGGCTCGCTGCCCTCGGGCAGCACAATGCGCTTGTTGGCGGCCTGGGCACGCTGGATCAACTGGTAGCGGAACACTGCCGGCGACAGGCGCATCTCCCGTGGCGTACCGCAACGCTGGTGCAGCCAGCGCGCGTCCAGGTGGCTGGCGACGAAATCGGTGATGATCTCCGCACGTTCGCGGTCATCAATCGGGATTTCCTTGTTCAGGCTGTTGAGTTGGTTGGCGGTGTCGTAGGAGCCGGTGCTCACCGACAGCACCGGCAGCCCGGCCTGGAACGCACCACGGCACAGATCCATGATCCGTGGGTCGGGCAGGGTGTCGCTGGTCAGCAGCAGGCCGGCCAGGGGCACGCCATTGATCGCGGCCAGGCTGACGGCGAGGATGATGTCGTCGCGATCCCCCGGCGTCACCACCAGCACGCCGGGCTTGAGCAGCTCCACGGTGTTGCGCATGGTGCGGGCGCAGATGATGATTTTGCTCATGCGCCGGGTTTCATAGTCGCCCGCATTGAGCACTTGTGCGCTCATCAGGTCGGCCACGTCGCGAGTGCGCGGGGCATTGAGCTCGGGCTGGAACGGGATACAGCCCAGCAGGCGGAAATCGCCACTGCGCAGTAACGGTGAATGCTCCTTGAGGCGCGCGGCGAAGACTTCCATGCTTTCGTCGGTCTGCACCTTGTTCAGAATCACGCCCAGCACTTTCGGGTCTTTCGGGCCGCCGAACAGTTGCGCCTGCAATTCCACGCGGCCGGACAGTTCGGTCAGCACTTCGTTTTCCGGGGCCGAGACGAGGATGACTTCGGCATCCAGGCTTTTCGCCAGGTGCAGGTTGACCCGTGCGGCATAGCTGGCGCTGCGGGTCGGCACCATGCCCTCGACAATCAGCACGTCCTTGCCCACGGCGGCCTGCTGGTACAGGGTGATGATTTCTTCGAGCAACTCATCGAGCTGGCCATCGCCGAGCATCCGCTCGACATGGGCCAACCCCAGGGGTTGCGGCGGTTTCAGACCGTGGGTACGCGCCACCAGCTCGGTGGAACGCTCAGGCCCGGTATCGCCGGGGTGCGGCTGGGCAATCGGTTTGAAAAAGCCGACTTTCAGCCCGGCCCGCTCAAGGGTACGCACCAGCCCAAGGCTGATGGAGGTCAGACCCACACCAAAATCGGTGGGCGCGATAAAAAAAGTCTGCATGCGAATTCTCTGAAGGTGCATGGCTTCGGTGGTGCGCTATGGCTGCGCGCCGACCGGGAATCAGTTGCCAAGGGTATCGTTATCCGGGCGCTGCGCACACCAGCCACAGGCAAAGGGCTGGCCTATTTTTGCCAGGCGTTGCGCCGGATCAATCACCCAGCCCCTGGATTGCCAGGGCGGCTGGTGGCGCAGGTGCTGCGTATGGCCGCAGGACAGCGCGGCGACCCAGTGGCCGTCTGCGTCCTGGTGAAATCCGACGACCGTCGAGTCACTGGATCGACTCCGTCTGTCCGGGTTGTGTTCGCTTTCGGGCAAATCCTTGTTTAGACTTGTCCGTTCTTCATTCTTATGCAAAAGGTCTCGCCCCATGCCGATCGCCGCCAACAAGGCTGTCTCCATTGACTATACCCTGACCAACGACGCTGGTGAGGTCATCGACAGCTCCGCCGGCGGCGCGCCGCTGGTCTACCTGCAAGGCGCAGGTAACATCATCCCGGGCCTGGAAAAGGCCCTGGAAGGCAAAGAGGTTGGTGATGAACTGACCGTTGCCGTAGAACCTGAAGATGCCTACGGCGAGTACTCGGCCGAACTGGTCAGCACCCTGAGCCGCAGCATGTTCGAAGGCGTCGACGAACTGGAAGTGGGCATGCAGTTCCACGCCTCCGCTCCGGACGGCCAAATGCAGATCGTGACCATCCGCGACCTGGACGGCGACGATGTCACCGTTGACGGCAACCACCCGCTGGCAGGCCAGCGCCTGAACTTCCAGGTCAAGATCGTTGCCATCCGCGACGCTTCCCAGGAAGAAGTTGCCCACGGCCACGTACACGGCGAAGGTGGTCACCACCATTGATTGACGGGCCACGTCCAGTCAGTTGAAAAGAAAGGCGCCTTCGGGCGCCTTTTTTGATTGGCGGCTATTCTTGCCGGCTGGGCGGCTGTAATCTCGAATGGCCGTTACACAGAATATGGGAAATCTGGAGTTCGTCATGAGTGCTTTCCACGACCTTAAACTCACAGCCCTGGATGGTCAGGAGCTGCCTCTGACGCCCTATAAGGGGCAAGTCGTGCTGGTGGTCAATGTCGCCTCCAAGTGTGGACTGACCCCGCAGTATGCGGCGCTGGAAAAACTTTATCAGCAGTACAAGGGCCAGGGTTTCACCGTGCTGGGCCTGCCGTGCAATCAATTTGCAGGCCAGGAGCCCGGGACCGAAGACGAGATCCAGGCGTTTTGCAGCCTCAACTATGGCGTGAGCTTTCCCCTGGGCAGCAAGCTGGAGGTCAACGGTCCCGATCGTCATCAGTTGTATCGCTTGCTGGCAGGTGAGGGCGCGGAGTTTCCAGGGGATATCACCTGGAACTTCGAGAAATTCCTGCTGGGTAAGGATGGGCGGGTGCTGGCGCGTTTTTCCCCACGTACCGCGCCTGATGATCCGAGTGTTATCCAGGCCATCGAAAAGGCCCTGGCCTGATTTGGCGCTGTGGTGAGGGGGCACGCCCCTTTGCCACAAGTCGATGTACCCTCCCGCTTTTGCACCTTAATCACCGCAATCAATAGTGCTATCCAGTGCGGTCTGCACTCCATATTATCCGCATCATAAAACCCCTTTCATGCGGAGTGCTGCCATGCCTGTCCAAGCCTTGTTCAAACCTTTCCAGCTCGGTGCACTGCAATTGCCGACCCGCGTGGTCATGGCGCCGATGACCCGTTCGTTTTCCCCCGGTGGCGTACCCAATTCCAAAGTCATCGAGTACTACCGCCGTCGCGCGGCGGCCGGCGTTGGCCTGATCATCACAGAGGGCACGGTGGTGGGCCACCAGGCTTCCAACGGCTATCCGAATGTCCCGCATTTCTACGGTGAAGCGGCATTGGCCGGCTGGAAGAAAGTGGTCGACGCGGTGCATGCCGAGGGCGGCAAGATCGTCCCGCAACTGTGGCACGTTGGCAGCGTGCGGCGCATAGGCACAGAACCCGATGCCAGCGTGCCGGCCTATGGCCCGATGGAAAAACTCAAGGACGGCAACGTGGTGGTCCACGGCATGACGGTCCAGGATATCCAGGCGGTGATTGCTGCCTTCGCCCAGGCCGCCAAGGATGCCCAGAGCATCGGTATGGACGGCGTGGAGATCCACGGTGCCCACGGTTACCTGGTCGACCAGTTCTTCTGGGAAGGCAGCAACCAGCGTACCGATGAATATGGCGGCAGCCTGGCCAATCGCTCCCGGTTCGCCATCGAGTTGATTCAGGCCGTGCGGGCGGCGGTAGGTCCCGAGTTCCCGATCATTTTCCGTTTCTCCCAATGGAAGCAGCAGGATTACACCGCGCGCCTGGTGCAAACGCCCGAGGCACTGGGTGAGTTTCTCAAGCCGTTGTCGGACGCGGGTGTGGATATTTTCCACTGCTCCACACGGCGCTTCTGGGAACCGGAGTTTGAAGGCTCCGAACTGAACCTGGCGGGCTGGACCCGCAAGCTCACTGGCAAACCGACCATCACTGTGGGCAGCGTGGGCCTGGATGGCGAGTTCCTGCAGTTCATGGTCAATACTGACAAAGTGGCGCAGCCGGCGAGCCTGGAAAAACTGCTGGAGCGCCTGAATAACGATGAGTTCGACCTGGTGGCCGTTGGTCGTGCGCTGCTGGTCGACCCGGATTGGGCGCTGAAGGTCCGTGAAGGCCGTGAGGGCGATATCTTGCCGTTCAGTCGTGAAGCGCTGATGACCTTGGTGTGACGCTCAGGATGAGCCGGCTGGCCCGGCTCATCCCCATGCTTTAGCTGCGGCTGAAGGGCGGGCTATCCACCCTTGGCGGTGTTCGGAGCGTACATCAAGGGGCGCGATGCAACCTCGGGCGGTAGCGGATTATCCACCCTTGGGGCGGAAGTAAGCTGCTCAAAGGGGCGGGACTCTGCCTTAGGCTGACCCGAGCTGACTTGGCTGGGTGAGTGTGAGGGCTCTTGCGACGATATCCCCAACTGCCGCCGAAGTTGATTGCGCTGCGCTTTTTCCTGCACAGCTGTTTGATCAGGGAGGTCTGCCTCATGTGTGAGTCGATTGAATCGGTCACTGTTCAGCAGTTTCTGCTCGTCGGCGGTGAAGGGTTCGATGTCTCTGCCGTGCTTTTGCCATAAATGATCATACTGCGCGGGATCCTTCTGGCCGTTGTTCGGGGGGATGGCTGAGGTCGGTAAAGGGTTGGTGTTGATTAACATGGTTAAGACTCCATCGCATGATTGTCTGCGCAGACCTGCACGAGCCTGAATCTGCAGCCCTATCTGTATGGCGCTAGAGGGCTGATGGTTCCATGTCTAAAGTAACTGGATATACCTCACACCAGGCGCGAGCTGCCTGTATCGACAGGTTCCTCACCGCACACGCTGCGCAGTTGGTGCTCGAACTGCTCGATAATCGCCGGCCAGCCCTGGCGACTGGCATGTTGGCGGGCATTCAGGCGCATCCGGCGCAGACTCTCGGGTTCTTCCAGTAACCAACTGGCGGCATCGCAAAATGCCTCCTCGTCACCCGGCATCGCCACGGCACCACTGTAGCCATGGCGGATATGCTGGGTGGCGGCCGCCTGGTCGTAGGCCACTACGCCCAATCCGGAGGCCATGGCTTCCAGTACCACGTTGCCAAAGGTCTCGGTGAGGCTGGGGAACAGAAACAAGTCGCCTGACGCATAGTACCGGGCCAGTTCCTCGCCGCGTTGCGTGCCGCAGAAAATCGCCTCGGGGAGGCTCTTCGCCAGTGTCTCCCGCTGTGGCCCGTCACCGACCACGATCAGCTTCAAACGACGCTGTGGATAAGTCGCCTGCAACCCCTCGAAGCAGCGTTTGAGCAAGCCGAGGTTTTTCTCTGGCGCCAGGCGTCCGACATGCAAGATCGCAATATCGTCATTGCCCAGCCCCCACTGCCCACGCAAGGTGTTGTCACGCCTGGCCGGGTGGAACAGTTGGCTGTCGACCCCGCGCGACAACAGGTCCAGGCGCTCGAAGTGGCGGCGTTCCAGTTCCAGGCGTTGGCTGACGCTGGGCACCAGGGTCAGGCTGGAACGGTTGTGGAACCAGCGCAGGTAGTGGGTCAGGATGCGGCTGAGCATGCTTAGGCCGTACTGGCTGGAATACTGCTGGAAGTTGGTATGGAAACCGCTGACCACGCTGATCCCCAGGCGCCGTGCCGCGCGCAAGGCCGACAAGCCCAGCGGGCCTTCGGTGGCAATGTACAGCACGTCCGGACGCTGGCGTTTCCAGCGCCGCAGCAGTTTGTGCATCGAGGACTGGCCCCATTGCAGGCCGGGATACCCTGGCAGAGGCCAGCCGCGACACAACAGTAGGCCGTCGTCGCTGAGGCGGCTCAAGTCGCCACCCTGGCGCGGGCGCACCAACTCCACCTGATGCCCACGGGCGCGCAGGCCGTCACACAGGCGGCCAAGGGTGTTGGCCACGCCGTTGATTTCCGGTGGAAAGGTTTCGGTGATCAGGGTGATATTCAGGGAAGCTGTCGTCATGCAGCCAGTGTCGGCGCGGGCCATGTCGTCATTGTGTCATCGCAATGACGGATTTATGACGACAGGCCCGGTACTGGCTTAGTTGAACGGCGCAGGACGCGGGGTCTTGGCCGAGGACGGTGGCAGGATCGGCAGCTTGAAGTCCGGCTGGTCGCCGGTCAGGGTGTCGAGGAATGCGACAATCTGGCTGACCTCATCGGTGCTCAACTTGCGCCCCAGTTGCAGGCGGGCCATCACGTCCACGGCTTCGCTGAGGTTCCAGTAGGCACCGTCGTGGAAGTAGGGGTAGGTCAGGGCGACGTTACGCAAGGTCGGTACCTTGAACATCATCCGGTCCTGATCCTTGCCGGTCAGGCCCGCCACGCCCTGGGCCGGGTTCTGGGTGGCATAGGGTTCGACCATGCCCATTTTCTGGAAGGTGCTGCCACCGACCGCTTCGCCGTTATGGCACGCCACACAGCCGATGCTCTTGAACAGCTGGTAGCCCTGCGCCGCAGTGGCGCTGATGGCTTTTTTATCGCCCAGCAACCAACGGTCGAATGGGGCGTTGGGGGTGACCAGGGTTTCTTCGAAGGCCGCAATGGCATTGGTCACATCGTCGAACTTGATGCCGTCATCGCCATACACCTTCTTGAACGCCGCCTGGTATTGCGGGATCGAGCGCAGTACGTCCACCGCCAGGTCGTGGGTAAAGCCCATCTCGCCGGGGTTGGCGATCGGGCCGCCGGCCTGCTCCTGCAGAGTCGCCGCGCGCCCGTCCCAGAACTGCGCGACGCTCATGCTCGAGTTGAGCACCGTCGGCGAGTTGATCGGGCCCTGGTGCCAGTTATGGCCGATGGAGGTGGGCAGGTTGTCGCTGCCGCCCATGCTCAGGTTGTGGCACGAGTTGCAGGAAATAAAACCGGACTTGGACAAGCGCGGGTCGAAGAACAATTGCTTGCCCAACTCGACCTTGTTGGCATCGGTGATCTTCGCCGGTTGCACCGGCAGGATGGGTTCATTGGCGGCGGCGGCCCCCCAGGCCTCGCCGCCCAACATCAATCCGAACATCAGCATTAACGGTCTGTACACGGTGTGCTCCCCACAGGCTTATAGTTTTAATAACCATGTGCTCTGTGTGGGCAAATCGCCATGATCCAGGTCAATCGAACAGGTTAGGGCTTTTGCGCCAGCATCGTTTCGGCGCCGCGCTCACGCACCCAGAACAACGTGGCCCCGGCCACCGCCGCCGGCATCATCAGCAGGTTGACCACCGGCACCAACAGCACCAGGTAAACAATCCCGCCGAAGCTCATGCTCTGCCAGCGCTTCTGGCGCAGCCAGGCGAGCATTTCGTTCCAGCCCAGCTTGTGGTTGTCGGCCGGGTAGTCGATGTATTGGATCGCCATCATCCACACCCCGAACAGCAGCCACAGCGGTGCGGCAATCAGGTTGACCACGGGGATGAAGGACAGGATAAACAGGCCGATGGCCCGGGGCAGGAAGTAGCCCAGCTTGCGCATTTCCCGGGCCAGGGTGCGCGGGACCATGGCGAACAGCTCGGCCCAGCTGAAGGCGGGGAAATCATCGGTACCGCGCACCACCACTTCGACTTTTTCCGCGAGGAAGCCATTGAAGGGCGCGGCGATGATATTGGCGAGCATGGTGAAGCTGAAAAACACCATAAAGGCCACCAGCAGCACAAACAGCGGCCACAGGATGTAGCTGAGGAAGCTCAGCCAACTGGGCAGTGTCGGCATCAAGGTGTCGACCCACAGGCTGAACTGATGGCCAGCAAAATAAATCAACCCGACGAACAGTATCAGGTTGATCGCCAGGGGCAGCAGGACGAACAGGCGCAGGCCTGGGCTCAAGACCAGTTTCAGGCCTTCACGCAGGTATTGTGGGCCTGACAGAACGGGGGCGGGCATGGAAAACTCCGGGCAAAAGGGTAAACGCGCCGACCTTACCGGCTTTGCCGGTAGGGTGAAAGCACGGTCAGCAAGCCGACATTAACGGTAACAAACATGTTGATTAATAGGTGCCACGGCATAGAGACCGCCTATGAGCTGGATTGTTAATCCGTATTTCCTTAATCTTGCCCCCCTCTATACGCTGCACCCATTATTTTTAGGGCCTGCGAGTTAAAAAGCCTTCCCCAAGTGCTTCGCGGTCCTTTTTTATTCCAGCCGCTCTGTAGTCCGGGCGGTCGATAGGAGTGAGTCATGTCTGATACCCGTCATTCGCGAGTGATTATTCTCGGTTCCGGCCCTGCCGGTTACAGCGCTGCGGTCTACGCGGCCCGGGCCAACCTCAAGCCGTTGCTGATCACCGGCATGCAGGCGGGTGGTCAGTTGACCACCACCACTGAAGTCGACAACTGGCCGGGCGACGTCCACGGCCTGACCGGCCCGGTGTTGATGGAGCGCATGAAAGAGCACGCCGAGCGTTTCGAGACCGAAATCGTCTTCGACCATATCAATGCCGTGGACTTCTCGAAAAAGCCCTACAGCCTGACCGGCGACAGTGGCGTCTACACCTGTGACGCGCTGATCATCGCCACCGGCGCCAGCGCCCGTTACCTGGGGCTGCCATCGGAAGAAGCGTTCATGGGCAAAGGCGTTTCCGCCTGCGCGACCTGCGACGGGTTCTTCTACCGCAACAAGCCGGTGGCTGTGGTCGGTGGTGGTAACACCGCTGTCGAAGAAGCACTGTACCTGGCCAACATCGCCAGCACCGTGACCCTGGTTCACCGCCGCGAAACCTTCCGCGCCGAGAAGATCCTGATCGACAAGCTGCACGCGCGGGTTGCCGAAGGCAAGATCATCCTCAAGCTCAACGCCACCCTGGATGAAGTCCTGGGCGACAACATGGGTGTGACCGGTGCGCGCCTGAAAAACAACGACGGCAGCTTCGACGAGCTGAAAGTCGACGGCGTGTTCATCGCCATCGGCCACACTCCGAACACCTCGCTGTTCGAAGGCAAGCTGACCGCCAAAGACGGTTACCTGGTGGTGCAGGGCGGCCGTGAAGGCAATGCTACCGCGACCAACATTGAAGGCATCTTTGCCGCTGGCGACGTGGCTGACCACGTCTACCGCCAGGCCATCACCTCGGCCGGCGCCGGCTGCATGGCGGCCCTGGATGCCGAGCGTTACCTCGACGGCTTGAAAGACGCTGCTTTCTAAACCGTTGCAATGAAAAAACCGGCTGCGAGGCCGGTTTTTTTATGGGCGCGATTCAAGCAACGCCAGAGTACAGACGTGTTAACCCGATCAGCGACGGCTCAAGGGCTGGGCGCCGAACTTCACACCCGCCAACCCATGCTCGATCAACGCGCGGATATTGCCGTGATCTGTGCCCTCAGGCGTCGCCAGCACCGAACGATAGTGCTCACCAAACGCCAGCAGGGCCTCTTGGTCGCTCAAACCTTCCAGCAGCGCCAGGCCCAGGGTCTTGCACGAGCCCTCGTTTTGCCCGGCGGCGTTTTCTACACCACCGTTGGTGAAGGCCTGGGGCTGGTAGTCGTAGCCGGCAGCGATAAACGCCAGGGTGTCGGCAAAGACGTGTGCGCCGCTGTTGAGGCTGGCGCGCAGGGTGTTCAGGTCAGTCATGGGGTTTTCCTTTGGCAAACGCCGCTTGTTGTTCGGCGCTGGCTTCTTGCTGGTATTGGGCTTTCCACTCGGCGTACGGCATGCCGTAGACCACTTCGCGGGCGTCATCGAGGCTGACCTCGATCTGGCGTTCGTCGGCTTCGGCCTTGTACCACTTGGACAGGCAGTTGCGGCAGAACCCGGCGAGGTTCATCAGGTCGATGTTCTGCACGTCCTTGCGGCTGTCCAGGTGTGCGACCAGCCGGCGGAAGGCGGCGGCTTCGAGTTCCAGGCGTTGTTGATCAGTCATGGGGTTCACGCAGATTCAGGGGGTTAACGGCTGGCTGCCAGGGTGATCGACACCGACTCGGCAAAACGCAGCGCATGGGGCTTGTCGACTTCGACTTCGGCATACAGCACCGACTCATTGCTCATCACCAGGTCCAGCAGTTCCTGGGTCAGGCGTTCGAGCAGGGCAAAGCGGTTGCCTTCGACGTGGGCGATGATGGCCTTGGTGATGGTGCGGTAGTTCAAGGCGTGGTCAATGTCGTTATCGCGCACCGCGTCTTGTGCGGCATACAGGATGGTCAGGTTGATCAACACATCCTGCTTGTTGAGGATCTCCTCCTCGTTGATGCCAATAAAGGTGCGCAGACACAGGTCCTTGACCCGGATGCGCGCCATACCTGGTTGAAGTTGTGGCATTGCTACTTGCTCCGTCCAATCAGTTGCAGGAACCCCAGGCGGCTGGTGTTCGGGTTTACTTGACATGCCGCCCGCCATTGACGGTCAGGGTGGTGCCAGTCACATAAGGGTTGTCCAGCAGGTAACGCACGCTCTGGTAAATCACCTCAGGCCCGGGTTCGATACCCAATGCAGACTTGGCCAGGACCTTGGCGCGATAGGCCGCGTCGTCGCCTTCGTTGAACATCACCATGGCCGGCGAGATGCCATTGACCTTGATCCGGGGCGCGTATTGGGCGGCGAAGGACAGGGTCAGGCTGTCGAGCCCGGCCTTGGTGGCGCAGTAGGCGATATGCTGGCGGCTGCCCTTGCGGGTCACGTCGTCGCTGATGTGCACAATGTCGGCCAGCGTCGAGCAGCGCAACAAGTCAGCACAATGCAGGTTGATCAGGTACGGCGCAAGCATGTGCACGCTGAACATATCAATAAAGGCGTGGGCTTCGTCGCCAGGTGTTTCTGCGGCCCAGGTCGAGGCATTGTGGATAATCGCCCGCAGGCTATCGGTATGGCTCTTGAGTTCGCTGATAAATGCCAGGATGCCGGCCTCAGAGGAGAAGTCGGCAAACACGCCAATCGCCCCACGTTCGCGCAGGGCCTGCACGCCGGGACGCTCACTGCGATAGCTGAAGATCACCGGCTGGTTGTCGTCCAGCAGGCGCAGGGCGCAGTGCAAGCCGACACGTTGGCCGGCGCCGGTGATCAGGATCGGAGCGGGAGAAGTCATGGGAAGCTCGAGTCGCGGGCAAGCTAAAACTATACCAGCGACCGGCCTGTTGCGGATCGGCTCAAACGGTTGCTTCGGCAGGTTTTACCCGTGGCGGCGCAGGATTGAGCCAGCCTGCCAGCAAATGGGTCGACAGCGGGATGAACAGATAGACCATCAACGGCGTCAGGGCCAGGGTGCTGACCAGCACGCGGCTGAACAGGCCCAGTTCGGCCAGCAAGGGCTCAAGGCCAAAGTTGAACAGCAGCGACACCGGGAAAAACGCCAGCCAGATCGCCACGGCCTGTTTCCAGCGCGGCGGGCGTTGGCCTACGGCACCAAACCAGCCCTCCATGCCGCTGACCCGATGCTCCATAGGGTCGGCAAACAACTCGCTGCCACGGCTCAGCCAGGCGCTGCGCGAGGCCGAGAATTCCCAGGCGTGCAGGGTCTGCTCGTCGGCGAAGCGGAAGATGATCTGGAATTCGCCACCGTCGGCAGGCGGGGCAAGCACGCCGGAGCCCAGGTAACCGGGAAAGTCAGTGGCCAGTTGCTCGCCTTCACGCAGCCAGCTCATCATGTCTTGATAGCGACCTTGGGCAGCGCGGCGCGCGACCATCAAGGTGACGGGGAGGGTAGACATTGTGTATCTCCGAATGTGTGGGAGCGCTGTACCGGGTAGGTGGCGTCCCTGGCGAAACCGCGGGGTAGAGCGGCGACGCAGAAAAAACAGGCAAGGATTATTCCTGATTTGACGAAATACGCCAGCGACATTGGACGGCTGGGCAATTCCCTTGAAAAAGACAGGTATAAAAGCGTTAAATGGGATCCAACTTTGTATAGTTTTGGTCAGCCGATGCCTGTAATCACAGCACCATCCCAAGGTATTGCACCAAGCGCCCACTGTGCGGCAGATGAGTTGTTCCCGATTCGCGAAGTTGCGAGATTGACGGGTATCAACCCGGTCACGCTCCGAGCGTGGGAGCGGCGTTATGGTTTGATCCAACCGGTACGCACCGAAAGCGGGCATCGCCTGTACACGCAGAAGGATATTGAGACCGTCCATCGCATTCTGGATTGGATCGAGCGTGGCGTGGCGGTCAGCAAAGTTGGCAAGATCCTCGCGCGCGACGATTCGCAGGCCTCTTTCGTGCGCCAGTTGCAGGAAGGCGACGCAGAACACGAGTCGACTCAGTGGCAGCAGCAGTTGCAACTTGCCATCGGCGCTTTTGATGAGCTGCAACTGGAACGCCTGTACGGGCAGATTTTTGCGGCATACCCCGTTGCGGTGGTGTTCCAGGACATCCTGATGCCCCTTTGGCAACAGTTGTTGCGTCACCAGGGGCGTTTCGGCCAGGCCAGCGAATGGCTGTTTTTCGACAGTTTCCTGCGGGCGCGGATTTCCCAGCGCCTGCAGATGGCCCGTGCCGGCCGTACGCCACAGGTATTGCTGGCGGCCATTGCCGGTGAGTGCCGAGAACTGGAGTTGCTGGTGGCGGGGCTGATGCTCAGTGGTGATGAACTGGCCGTTCACGTGTTGAGCTTGGGGCATCCCCTGGATGAGTTGACGCTGATCTGCGAGAAGACCCGGCCGCAGGCGCTGGTGCTATTCTCCAACCACTCACCGACCCACGATTTGCCCAATCGGCTGGAGCGCTTGGCCCTGACCCTGGAATGCCCGCTGCTATTGGCCGGTGATGCCTCGGACATGGCCGACAAGCAACTGGCCGGTACTGCCATCGGTTGCCTGGGCAATGAGGGGCGGTTGATGCAGCGACGCTTGCAGCAGTTTCTCAGTGGAACCCTGGATACCTGAGATCAGGCATGCACTTCGGGGTGGGCCAGGCGATGCTGTTGCAGGATGAACTGGCGCAGGCGCTCGGTTTCATCCGCATCACCCTGGCTCAAGCGGTAGGCAAACAGGCCGCGAGCCGTTTCGCGCTCTAACGTGCCACGCACGGCAATCCGTTCGTAGCCGGAGGGGCTGAACCACATCGAGAACGTGCGCGGTGGTTTGCTGCGGCCGCGACACTGCACCAGCAGGCCCTTGAACGACACTTCATGCACCCACAACGCTCCCGGCTGACCCCTGACGTTTTCCAGGGCGACCGGCTCTTCAAGCACCAGGCGCCAGGGCCGGATCATCGGCCCATCCTCGAAAATACTCGGCACCCCAAGACGCAAGTGCACGGCATGGAACTCGTCTTCCACCAGTTGCAGTGGAAAGGTCATTTGCTGGTTATCGAACTGCGCCTGGATCGTCACCTGCTCATGGGCCGCGAGGCGCGTAAGCAGGTCGCGGATCTGCGCGCCACCGTTGACCGTCAGGCTCGACGACACATCCCGCACATTCAGCTGCGGGTTGTGGTGCATGTTCTGGATGAAATCCAGCTCGTCCTGGGTCAAAAGCGCGTCGCGTTGCATTGATGTGGCTCAAGGAAATGCGTGATTAAACTGATTATCACCCTAAAGACCATATTTTCTAAAGTTTGTTAGATCCGCTCGTCGCCCGGAGCGTTGCCAACTCGGCCGTAAGTGCTGCTACCTGGGCTTCCAGCTGGGTCACACGCTGCTGGGCCTTGACCTGAACCGTGACATCTTTCTGCACGCCGACGAAGTAAGTCTGCTGATCGGCCTGGTTATAAACCGTCGATAATGACAGTTCATTCCAGAAATGCGTGCCGTCCTTGCGGTAGTTGCGCAGGATTTCCCGGCATGCGCCGCCACTGTCCAGGGCTTCGCGAATGGCCATCAGGGCCGGCTGGTCGCGGTCACCCGATTGCAGGAAGCGGCAATCCTGATAAAGGACGTCGTCTAGGTTGTAGCCGGTCATGCGTTCGAAGGCGGGGTTCACGTAAATCAGCGGTTTGTCCTTGCCTTCCCGTTCCGCCACGACAATCCCGTCGTTGGAGGCATTGACCACCATTTGCATGAGCTTGGCGTTGATCATTGAGCGATCCATAGCGTGTTTGTGGATTTCTTAGTGTAGGGCAACCCACCCGGCTGCCAACTGTTAATATCCCAGGTTTTCACTCAACTACAGGATCAGATTGATGAAAGTCGCCATCCTTTCCGGCTCGGTCTATGGCACGGCAGAAGAAGTTGCCCGCCACGCCATGGGTATCCTCAATGCAGCCGGTTTCGAGGCCTGGCATAACCCGCGGGCGACCCTGGCCGATGTGCAGGCCTTCGCCCCGGACGCCTTTCTGGCCGTCACCTCCACCACCGGCATGGGCGAACTGCCGGACAACCTGATGCCGCTGTATTCGATGATCCGCGACCAACTGCCCGCCGCCTGGCGCGGTTTGCCTGGCGCGGTGATCGGCCTGGGCGACGCCAGCTACGGCGACACCTTCTGTGGCGGCGGCGAGCAGATGCGTGAGCTGTTCGGCGAATTGGGCGTGCGCGAAGTCCTGCCAATGCTGCGCCTGGATGCCAGCGAAAGCGTCACCCCGGAAGCTGACGCGGAGCCATGGCTGGCAGAGTTGGTCAGCGCACTGCGCGGCTGATCGGGTATTCGCGCAGCAGCGCCAGCCAGGCCAGGGCGGCTTTCGACAGATAGGCGCCCTTGCGCCAGATAAAGGCGATATCCCATCGTAGGAATTGCGGTGCCCTGAGTGTCAGGCGCACCACGCCGGGCCGTTCCAGCCCACGTGCGACCACGCTGGGCAGCAGCACCACGCCCTGGCCGGCGGCCACCAGTGCCACCAGAAAGTCCGCCTGGCCACTGCGCCCACTTTCCCGGGGTGTGAAGCCCAGTTGCTGGCAGGCCTGGAGTAGCCGGTCATTGAGCACAAAGCTGCGCTGGTACATCAAAAATGGCGTGTCGGCCAACTCCTCCAGGCCAATCTCTGTGTGCTGCGCCAGTGGGTGGTCCACGGGCAGCAGCGCATCCAGCGGTTCATCACAGAAGGTTTGCCAGGCGAAAGCCGGATCGGTGGGCAGCAGGCTGCCGCCGACGTCCAGCTCACCCGCGAGGATCGCCTGCTCAATATTGCGGCTGCCGCCCTCGAGCAATTGGATGCTGACATTGGGGTAGCGCCGGCGATATTCGGCAAACAGCCCGGCAAACAGGGTGTCGCCCCCCAACTGCGGCAGGCCCATGCGCAACTCGCCACGGGTGAGTTGATTCAAGTCGTCCAGCTCGCTCAGCAGCTCGGTTTGCAGGCGCAACATGGCTTCGGCCCGTTGCAGCACCACCTGCCCGGCGGCGGTCAGGCGCACCTGGGAGCCAATGCGGTCGAGCAGCGGCGTGCCCAGGCTTTGCTCCAGTTGCGCCACTTGCTTGCTCACGGCGGACTGGCTGATATGCAAGGTTTTCCCGGCCTGGGTAAACCCGCCACGGTGGACCACTTCGATAAAGCTGCGCAGTTGTTTGAATTCCATTGCGGTAATTCCTATTTGGAATGGCTTGCAGTCTAACAATTCGCTTCGGGTATGCCACGCGGCTCTTTAAAATGAAGGCCTGCGAGGAACCTATGTCTACTAAACGCTTAACCTTCAAACATCTGGGCCGGCTGCTGGTTGAGTTGCTGGTATTGCTGGCGATTTACTTGCTGGGCTGCCAAGTGGCCGTGTGGCTGGCCTGGCCGATCCCTGGCGGGGTGATTGGCCTGGGCTTGCTGTTGCTGGTGTTCGCCAGCGGCCTGATCAAACCGGCGGCCCTGCAATTGGGCGCTGGCCTGCTGATGGCAGAGATGCTGCTGTTCTTTATCCCGGCGCTGATGAGCCTGCTCGATTACGGCGGCCTGATGCGCCATGACGGCTGGCGGATCATGCTGGTGATCGCCCTCAGTACCCTGATGGTGATGCTGGTCACGGCGTTTACCGTCGAACTGGTCTGCCGCTGGAAGTTGCGCCATGAAGCTTGAACTGATGCCGCTGTTCTGGCTGGCCCTGACCCTGGTGGCCTATGGTTTCAGCCGCTGGATCTATCGGCGTACCGGGCGCTACCTGCTGTCGCCACTGATTCTGGTGCCCGCGCTGCTGCTGGCGGTGGCCGTGCCACTGAACACCGCCTATGCCGAGTACTCCACCGACACCCATTGGCTGATGCTGGTACTGGGGCCGGTCACGGTGGCGTTCGCCATTCCGATCTGGCAGCAGCGCCAGTTATTGATGCGGCACTGGTCGGCGTTGCTGCTGGGGATGCTGGCGGGTAGCGCGGCATCCATTGGCACCTCATTTGGCCTGGCCAAGGCCCTGGCCCTGGACAGTTCGGTCACGATGTCGTTGGTGCCACGCTCGATCACCACGCCCTTTGCCATGCCCCTGGCCCATGACTTGGGCGGTGTACCGGAGCTGACGGCAGTATTTGTGATGTTCACCGGTGTGTTCGGCGCCATGCTCGGTGGGGTACTGCTCAAGTGGTTGCCGCTGCGCAGTGCCCTGGCGCGGGGCGCGTTGTTTGGCGTGGGCGCCCACGGTGCGGGCGTCAGCCGTGCCCATGAAGTGGGGGGCGAGGAGGGCTCGGTGGCCGGACTGGTGATGGTCCTGACCGGTTTGCTCAACCTGTTTGCCGCGCCTTTATTGGCGTCGCTTCTCTGACACCTTGTTGTACAAATATGAACTATCCTCGTAGTTGACTCGCTCGGTCATCAAGCTGGCTGCCAACGCAACTACGGCTGCCCCGAGGTCTGACTAGACTGGCCCATCACCCTAAAAAAATAATAAGAACACCACCGCGTCGAGGTCATTGCCGTGAGCCTAGCCCCCGTTCAATCGACACAGAGTGTGAAAGACCAGGTCAGCGCCGCCGAATGGCAGGCCCGTATCGACCTGGCCGCCTGCTATCGCCTGGTAGCCCTGCATGGCTGGGATGATCTGATTTTCACCCATATCTCGGCCAAGGTGCCGGGCACCGAAGACTTCCTGATCAACCCGTTCGGGCTGATGTTCCACGAAATCACCGCCTCCAGCCTGGTCAAGGTCGACCAGGCCGGCAACAAGTTGATGGACAGCCCCTACGAGATCAACCCGGCCGGCTACACCATCCACAGCGCGGTACACGAAGTACGCCACGACGTGGTCTGCGTGCTGCACACCCACACGGCGGCCGGCGTGGCCGTGTCGGCGCAGAAGCAGGGCGTGCTGCCCATCAGCCAGCAATCGCTGTTCGTGCTGTCGAGCCTGGCCTATCACGCCTACGAAGGCGTAGCGCTGAACCACGAGGAAAAGGCCCGCCTGCAGGCCGACCTGGGGCCGAACAATTTCCTGATGCTGCACAACCATGGCCTGTTGACCTGCGGTGCGACCATCGCCGATACGTTCCTGATGATGTTCACCTTCCAGCGCGCCTGCGATATCCAGGTGCTGGCGCAAAACGGCGGTGCGGAATTGATCGCCATCGAGCCGCAGATTCTGGCGGGGGCCAAGGCGATGATTGCGGGCGTGACCAAGAGCGCCCAAGGCATGGGCGGCGCGCTGGCCTGGCCGGCATTGTTGCGCAAGCTGGACCAACAAGACCCAGGATACCGACTCTGATGCCACTGGCCGAGATCCCCCTGAGCGCCTGGCGCAAGCGCGGGCAGAGTTTTGTCTTTCGCGGGCAGACCCTGCGTTATTGGGTGGCCGGGCAGGGCGAGCCCTTGCTGCTGATCCACGGTTTCCCCAGCGCCAGTTGGGACTGGCATTACCTCTGGCAGCCCCTGGCCCAGCGTTGTCAGGTGATCGCCTGCGACATGCTCGGCTTCGGCGACTCGGCCAAGCCCCTGGACCACACTTATTGCCTGCTGGAACAGGCCGACCTGCAACAGGCGCTGCTGGCCCATCTGCGGATTCAACAGCCGGTGCATGTCATGGCCCATGACTACGGCGACAGCGTGGCCCAGGAACTGCTCGCCCGGCACTACGAAGGTCGCTTTCAACTGGCCAGTTGTGTATTTCTCAATGGCGGGCTGTTCCCCGAGACCCACCGCGCGGCGCTGGTACAAAAACTCTTGCTCAGCCCCCTGGGGTGGATGATCGGTCGCGCATTCGGGCGCAACGCCCTGGCCGACAGCTTCAAGCAGATCTTCGGCCCCGACACCCGTCCCAGCGAAAGTGCCCTGGATGATTTCTGGAGCCTGATCGAAAACAACGACGGCCCGCGGATCCTGCACAAACTCATCGCCTACATTCCCCAGCGCCGTCGCCAGCGTGAGCGCTGGGTGGCGGCCATGCAGCGCGGCGAAGTGCCGTTGCGGGTGATCGATGGCGAAGTCGATCCGATCTCCGGCGCGCACATGGTCGCGCGTTACCGCGAGTTGATACCGGACGCCGACACGGTGTTGCTGGCCAATATCGGCCACTACCCGCAGATCGAAGCGCCGGTGCAGGTGCTCAAGCATTACCTGGCATTTCGCGACGGCATCGGCAACAGCAAAGACCCGCTATGGGAACTGGCTTGTGTAGGAGCTGGCTTGCCTGCGATGGGTACACCTCGGTAAATCAGTTGTACCGAGGTGATGCAGTCGCAGGCAAGCCAGCTCCCACATAAGCCAACTGCCACACAAGCTATCTCCTGCATCAGTTCAATCATCCCCGTGCCTTATTGCGCACCATTCACCCCCGCCCGTATTTATTGTGACCGCAAGCCCGGTGCCTGACACTCAAGCCATCGTCCACTGTCTTCGCTGGAGTTCCCTATGAGTGAGTCTGTGCAGTTCCAAGATAAAGTCGTGATCGTCACCGGGGCCGGGGGTGGTTTGGGCCGTGCCCATGCGCTGCTGTTCGCCAGGCACGGGGCCAAGGTACTGGTCAACGACCTTGGCGGCTCGACTCAGGGCGAAGGCGCCAACGCCTCGGCGGCCGACCGCGTAGTGGCCGAGATTCGTGAGGCCGGCGGCATTGCCGAGGCCAATCACGATTCGGTGACCGACGGCGAAAAGATCGTGCAACACGCCCTCGACGTGTTTGGCCGCATCGACGTGGTGGTGAACAACGCCGGGATCCTGCGGGACAAGACCTTCCACAAGATGGAGGACAGCGACTGGGACCTGGTGTACCGCGTGCACGTCGAAGGCGCCTACAAAGTGACCCGCGCCGCCTGGCCACATATGCGCGAGCAAGGCTACGGCCGGGTGATTTTCACCGCGTCCACTTCAGGCATCTACGGCAACTTCGGCCAGTCCAACTACGGCATGGCCAAGCTGGGCCTGTATGGCCTGACCCGCACCCTGGCGTTGGAAGGGCGTAAGCACAACATCCTGGTCAACGCCATCGCGCCCACTGGCGGCACGCGGATGACTGAAGGGTTGATTCCGCCGCAGGTGTTCGAGCGACTCAAGCCCGAGCTGGTCAGCCCGCTGGTGGTGTACCTGGGCAGCGAGGCCTGCCAGGAAACCTCGGGGCTGTTTGAAGTGGGCGGCGGCTGGATCGGCAAGACCCGCTGGGAACGCAGCCTGGGCGTAGGCTTTGATCCTGAGGCTGGCTTCTCGCCAGAGGATGTGGCGGCGCACTGGCAGCAGATCTGCGACTTTGAAGGGGCGGCCCATCCCAAGGACAATATCGAAGCCTTGAAAGAGATGATGGACAACCTGCAGAAGTACAGCCTGTGATCGTTACCTGAAAAACATTTAATCCTGCGGGGCGCTGAGAGCGCCCCGCTTTGTTTCAGGCATAAAAAAGGCCGCTGCAAAAGCAGCGGCCGAAGTAAGACGTTGGATCAAGGAGCTACAAATCAACGTCAGTGAACACCGTTAACAGACTGAAAATAAGCTTCAATCCATCCAAAACTGGCTTTCGTGAAGCAGGCTGTTTGCCTTGAAAGCCCGGCAAGAATAGTCCGTTGTAACAGAATGAAAAACACTGATTCAGGACAAGGACTGTTACCAAAACAACAACAGTGGCGCCCCTGCCGGGCGGGGGTATCCATTCTCTTGATGGCGTTCCATCCACTGCGTCCATAGCCCCGCCGATACCCACGCTAGAGCCTGCGCTAATCCTTTCGAGCGACACAACGAATACCTCCTTGGTGCGCTTATCGCTCCTGCTGGCGGGCAGTAGGGTGGGGCCTTCTGTCACACCACCGGGGAAGACGCATGACAAAAACAACAATGCGCGCCATCTTCAGGCCACAGGCGCTGGCCGCTGCGGTTGCTTTGGGCTGCTGCGTTCAGGCGCAGGCTGTTTCATTCAATATCGGCGAGATCGAGGGGCAATTCGATTCATCGCTGTCGGTCGGGGCCAGTTGGGGCATGCGCGATGCCGACCGCAAGCTGGTGGGGACGGTCAACGGCGGCAGTGGCCAGGCTTCCACCGGGGATGACGGGCGCTTGAACTTCAAGAAGGGCGAAACCTTCTCGAAAATCTTCAAGGGCCTGCACGACCTGGAACTCAAGTACGGCGATACCGGTGTGTTTGTGCGGGGCAAATACTGGTACGACTTCGAACTCAAGGACGAAGACCGCGAGTTCAAGCCGATCAGCGACCACAACCGCAAGGAAGGCTCCAAATCCAGCGGTGCGCAGATCCTCGATGCCTTCGTCTATCACAACTATTCCCTGGGCAACCTGCCGGGCACCGTGCGCGCCGGTAAACAGGTGGTCAGTTGGGGCGAAAGTACCTTCATCGGCAACTCCATCAACAGCATCAACCCCATTGACGTCTCGGCCTTCCGCCGGCCGGGCGCCGAGATCAAGGAGGGCCTGATTCCAGTCAACATGCTGTTCGCCTCCCAGGGCCTGACCAACCAACTGACCGTGGAAGGCTTCTACCAGCTGGAATGGGACCAGACCGTGCTGGATAACTGCGGCACCTACTTTGGTGGCGACGTGGCGGCCGATGGCTGCACCGACAACTACACCGTTGGCAGCCCGGCGATCCGCCCGCTGCAACCGGTCGCTGCCGCGTTCGGCCAGGGCTTTGGCGTAACCAATGAAGGGGTGATCGTACGCCGCGCCGCCGACCGTGACGCCCGGGATTCCGGGCAGTTCGGCATGGCCTTGCGCTGGTTGGGCGATGACACCGAGTACGGCCTGTACTTCATGAACTACCACAGCCGCACGCCGACGGTGGGCACCCTCACGGCCAACACCAACCTGGCGACCATCGGCAATATCATCAATACCGCCAACGGCATTGCTCCCGGCAGTGGCGCCGGCCTGGCGCAGAGCGTGATGCTCGGGCGCGGCCAGTACTACCTGGATTACCCCGAAGATATCCGCCTGTACGGCGCCAGCTTTTCCACGACCCTGCCCACCGGCACGGCCTGGACCGGGGAAATCAGCTACCGCCCCAACGCCCCCGTGCAACTCAACACCACTGACCTGACCCTGGCCCTGGTCAACCCCATCGCCGGTAACGCCGCGTCGCCAATCAGCAGCTCATTCGGCGCCGACAACATCGGCTACCGGCGCAAGGAAATTACCCAGTTCCAGACCACCCTGACCCAGTTTTTCGACCAGGTGCTGGGTGCCGAACGCCTGACCGTGGTGGGCGAGGCGGCCATCGTGCGGGTCGGCGGGCTGGAGAACAAAACCAAGCTGCGCTACGGCCGCGATTCGGTCTATGGCCAATACGGCTTTGGCGGTGACACCGACGGCTTCGTCACCGCGACCTCCTGGGGTTATCGCGCCCGGGCGATCCTCGACTACAACAACGTGATCGCCGGGATCAACCTCAAGCCCAACCTGTCCTGGTCCCATGACGTCAAGGGCTACGGCCCCAACGGCCTGTTCAACGAAGGGGCCAAGGCGCTCAGCGTCGGGGTCGATGCGGACTACCGCAACACCTACACCGCGAGCCTGAGCTACACCGACTTTTTTGGCGGTGACTACAACACCCTGACCGACCGTGACTTCCTCGCCCTCAGCTTCGGCGTGAACTTCTGATTCGGCTAAAAAAGAACAAGGACAACAACCATGCGTAAGACGATTTTGCAGTGCGGTGTGCTGGCCCTCAGCCTGTTGGCCGCCAACGTGATGGCCGCGGTGTCACCGCAAGAAGCCGCCAAGCTGGGGACCACCTTGACCCCGGTGGGTGCGGAGAAGGCCGGTAACGCCGATGGCTCGATCCCGGCCTGGACCGGCGGCATCCCGAAAAACGCCGGTGCGGTGGACAGCAAGGGCTTTTTGGCCGACCCGTTTGCCAATGAAAAACCGCTGTTCGTGATCACTGCGGCCACGGTCGACAAGTACAAGGACAAACTCTCGGACGGCCAGGTGGCGATGTTCAAGCGTTATCCCGAGACCTACAAAATCCCGGTCTACACCACTCACCGCACGGTCAACCTGCCCGACGATATCTACGAGTCGATCAAGCGCAGCGCGCTCAACGTCAAGTCGATCAACGACGGCAACGGCCTGGAAAACTTCACCGGCAACCGCTACTACGCCTTCCCGATTCCGAAGAATGGCGTCGAGGTGTTGTGGAACCACATCACCCGTTACCACGGCGGCAACCTGCGGCGCATCATCACCCAGGCCACACCGCAGACCAACGGCAGCTACACGCCGATCCGCTTCGAAGAAGAAGTGGCGGTGCCGCAACTGATCCCGGACATGGACCCGACCAAGGGCGCCAACGTGCTGACCTTCTTCAAGCAGTCGGTCACCGCGCCCGCCCGCCTGGCGGGTAACGTGCTGCTGGTGCACGAAACCCTCGACCAGGTGAAGGAACCGCGCCTGGCGTGGATCTACAACGCCGGTCAACGCCGCGTGCGCCGTGCACCGCAAGTGGCCTACGACGGGCCGGGTACCGCGTCCGACGGCCTGCGCACCTCGGATAACTTCGACATGTTCTCCGGCGCGCCAGACCGCTACGACTGGAAGCTGGTGGGCAAGAAGGAAATGTACATTCCCTACAACGCCTACAAGCTCGACTCGCCATCCCTTAAATATGACGACATCATCAAGGCCGGCCATATCAACCAGGACCTGACCCGCTATGAACTGCACCGGGTCTGGGAAGTGGTCGGCACGGTCAAGCCCAACGAACGGCACATCTATGCCAAGCGCCACATGTACATCGACGAAGACAGCTGGCAAGTGGCGCTGGTGGATCACTATGACGGCCGTGGCCAACTGTGGCGCGTTGCCGAAGGCCATGCGCAGTTCTACTACAACCACCAGACCCCGGCCTACACGGTCGAGACCCTGTACGACATCATCGCCGGGCGCTACATCGCCCTGGGCATGAAGAACGAGGAGAAGAGCAGCTTTGTGTTCGGCTTCAACGCCAAGGCAGCGGACTACACCCCGGCGGCCTTGCGCGCCTCGGGCGTACGCTGACCTGAGGTTGTAAACCCAATCCTGTGCCGGGCTCACATGAAGCCCGGCTTTTTTATGCTCGGCAATCAGCCCGCTGAATACTTCTTCAACAACGCCCATTGACAGGACTACGGTAGTCCGCACGCCGCATAACAATAAAAAAGGGACGCTGTAATGACCGCCATGACTCGTCGCCTGGATCGTCCTGGATTCATGCCACGTCTGTCTTCCCACCATTTGCTGCGCCCACGCCTGGCCGAGCCGTTGCGGGGTACCGAGGCGCGGGTCCGGTTGCTGTGCGCGCCGGCCGGCAGCGGCAAGAGTGCGTTGTTGGCCGAATGTGCCCTGCAGGCCCCGGCGAGCTGCCAGGTGTATTGGTTGCCGCTCAATGGCGCGGCTTTGGCCCCGCTGGATTTCTGCCAGCGCCTGGCCCAGAGCCTGGGCCTGGCGTTTGTCGATGAAGCCAGCTTGCTGCTGGACCTGAGCCGCTGGCAAGCGCCGGCCTGGCTGTTTCTCGATGACTATTGCCGGGTGTCGGCACCGGCCCTGGATGCCTTGCTCGACCGGGTGCTGACGGCCAGCAGCCCGGCCTTGGTCTGGTGGCTGGGGGCGCGGCGCCGACCGGCCTGCAATTGGCCGCGGCTGCTGCTCGATGATGAATTGTGGGAGTGCGGCGGCACCGAGTTGGCGTTCGATCAGCGCGAGGTCCAGCAACTGCTCGAGCATCACGCCGGCGCCGGGCAGACTGCCGACAAGGTCCTGCAATTCAGCGCCGGTTGGTGCGCTGGCGTGCGTATTGCCCTGCTGGAAGGCGACAGCCATCCCGACAGCGGCGCCTGGCATGGGCGTTCCCAGACCCTGCTCGACTATCTGCAGCACGAGCTGTTCAGCACCCTGCCTGAAGAGCTGGAGGAGGCCTGGCGCGTACTGGCGCACTTGCCACGTTTTAACCAGGGGCTATGCGAACACCTGTTTGGCTTTGGCGATGGCGCCGACTACCTGCGCGAACTTCAGGCCCTGGGGGCGTTTATCGAGCCCTGGGAAGACTCGCCGGACTGGCTGCAGGTCTTCACCCCCCTGGCCCAGTTGCTGCGCGACGAACCCTGGCCGGCCCGGCGCTCTTGGCACCGGCGCGCCTGCCAATGGTTCAGCGCGGCCCAGGATTGGCAGGCGGCGTTCGAGCAGGCGCTGTTGGCCGAGGAGTACGAAGCGGCGGTGAGCCTGCTGGAGCACTTCAGTTTCGAAGACCTGTTCCGTCAGCAAAACGCCGTGTTGTTGTTGCGCCTGCATGAGCAGCACGGTGACGAGTTGATGCTCGGTTCGGCGCAACGGGTGGGGCTGGTCACCGCCGCCTTGCTGTTTGCCGGGCGTTTCGAGCAGGCCGCGCAATGTGTTGATCAACTGGCACGTTTCACCCCGCAACCCACGGCCGCCTTGCAACGGCATCTGCTGGCGCGCTGGCAGGCGCAGTGGGGGTGGTTGTTGCATCTGGGGGGCGAAGCGGTGCGGGCCCGCGCGCACTTTCTCGATGCGTTGAATGATCTGCCGGACAGCGCCTGGACGTCGCGCCTGATGTGCCTGTCCGGGCTGACCCAGCAAGCGCTGTTGCGCGGCGAACTGGACGTGGCCCAGGCCCTCAACCGCGAGGCGCTGTGCCTGGCGCGGGCCCATGGTTCGCTGCTGCTGGAGGCGCTACTGGAGCTGGATCATGCGCAACTGCTGGAGCAGCGGGGCGCACCGTACCGGGCCCAGAGCCTGCTGGAAGGCGTGCAGGCCATGTTGATCCAGCAGCGTCTCAAGACCGGGCCGCTGATGGGCCGGATTGCCTTGCGCCGAGGGCATCTGGCACTGCGCCAGGGGCATGACGCCCTGGCCACCGAATGCCTCGAAGCCGGCCTGGGCATGTGCCTGCATAGCCAGGACAAGCGCGTGCTGTATGGCTTCCTCGGGTTGGCAATGCTGGCGGCCAACCGCGGCGACTATGCCCAGGCGTTTATCCAACTGCGCGACGCCGAGCGCCTGATGCAGCGCCGACAGGTGCCCGACACGGTGTACCGGGCGGTGCTGCTGTTGCTCAGCGGGCATTTCTGGCTGCAGCAGGGGCGGGCCGAACTGACCCTGGAAGCGGTCAGCCGGGTGCTGCGCCATTATCACGGCCCCCACGCCAAGCAGGCGCCGCCGGCGACCCTGGAGTTGATCCCCCGGCTGGAGTACCTGTTGGTGCTGGCCCAGGTCAAATTGCGCCGTGCCGAGCACCCCATCCAGCGGCTCACCGCCTTGCTCGACAGCGCCCGCGAGTCTGGCATGCAGTGCCTGGAAGTGGAGTTGCAGTTGGTGCTGGGCGAGGTGGCCTGGCAACTGGGGGAGAAAGCGCTGGCAGTGCGTGCGCTGCAAACCGGTCTGGCCCTGGCGGCGCGCTGTCAGGTGCAGCAGGCGGTGCGTGAACTGCGCCTGCGCCAGCCGGGGTTGCTCAGTGAATTGGGGCTTGAACCTCAGGAGGCAGTGGCGGCGCCGGGGGAAAACCCGTTGAGCCAACGGGAGCTGGAAGTGTTGCAACTGATCGCGCTGGGCAACTCCAATCTGGAAATTGCCGACCTGTTGTTTATCTCGCTGCACACGGTGAAAACCCATGCACGGCGGATTCACAGCAAATTGGGGGTGGAGCGGCGCACCCAGGCGGTGGCCAAGGCCAAGAGCCTGGGCCTGATGGCCTGATTACTCCCAGCAACGCCGATCAACAGGTGGGAGCTGGCTTGCCTGCGATGGCGGTGTATCAGTCGCAGAATGTATCAACTGACCCACCGCCATCGCAGGCAAGCCAGCTCCCACATTAGCCCGCATGCATTCAGTTCCAGCGAGTCAGGGTTGATAACCCATCCGCCAACTCACCGCCTGGCTCGCTGCCAGTAATTGCCGGGCCGCCGGTCCATCTTCATCGGCATGGAACAACGAGGTCGGCCCCACCACCGTCATCACCGCCACCACCTGCCCCAGCGCATTGAATACCGGCGCCGACAGCGCATCGACCCCCGGCATCAGCAAACCATGCACAAAGTGCAGGCCACGCTGGCGAATCTGCTCACAGGCCTGCACATACGCCTGGTCGTCCGCCAGCGCATGGGCGATGCCGGCCTGGATCTCCTGCGCGCGCAGGTCAACGGTTTCGCGCTCTGGCAAAAACGCGCTGAACACCAGCCCCGTCGAGGAACTGAGCAGCGGCAGCACCGAGCCCAATTGCGTCACCACCGTGACCGCACGCACCGCCGGTTCGATATGCACCACGGTCGCGCCGTGGTTGCCCCATACCGCGAGAAAGCAGGTTTCATTCAACTCGTCGCGCAGATGCGCCAGGGGCAGGGTGGCGACTTTCAGTACGTCCATGCTGCCCAGCGCCGCCAGCCCCACGCGCAAGGCCTCGCGGCCCAGGCCGTAATGGTTGGTGGCCGCGTTCTGTTCGGCAAACCCCGAGGCAATCAGGGCCTGCAAGTAGCGGTGGACCTTACTGGCCGGCATCTGCACGTGCTCGGCCAGGCGCGACAGGGATGTGGCCGGCGACAGTTCGGCCAGGGCCTTGAGGATGTCGGTGCCGACTTCGGCCGAGCGGACTTTCTGTTTACCGGTGTCGCGGGGGGCGGGCGGCTTTTCCATGGAGAGCGTGTGTCCGAAAGACGAATGGCGGTCTTTATAGCTTGACGGTCGATACGGAGCAAATTACGTTATGCGTAACTGGATTACGATAAAAACAACTTCCTTACTGAGGACGATCCATGACCCTCGATTATCAATCGGGCTTTGGCAATGAATTCGCCAGCGAAGCCTTGCCAGGTGCACTGCCGGTCGGCCAGAACTCCCCGCAAAAAGCGCCCTACGGGCTGTACACCGAACTGTTCTCCGGCACCGCGTTCACCATGGTGCGCAGCGAAGCCCGGCGCACCTGGATGTATCGCATCCAGCCGTCGGCCAATCACCCGGCATTCATCAAGCTGGACCGGCAACTGGCCGGCGGCCCGCTGGGCGAGGTCACGCCCAACCGCCTGCGCTGGAACCCGCTGGATATACCTGCAGAACCCACCGACTTTATCGACGGCCTGGTCGGCATGGTGGCCAACGCCGGCGCCGAGAAGCCCTCCGGCATCAGCATCTATCACTACCGTGCCAACTGCTCCATGGAGCGGGTGTTCTTTAATGCCGACGGCGAACTGTTGATCGTTCCCGAGCATGGCCGCCTGCGCATCGCCACCGAACTGGGGGTGCTGGAGGTCGAGCCGCTGGAAATCGTCGTGTTGCCACGGGGCCTGAAATTTCGCATCGAGCTGCTGGATGCCCAGGCTCGCGGCTACGTCGCCGAAAACCACGGCGCGCCGCTGCGCCTGCCGGACCTGGGGCCGATTGGCAGCAATGGCCTGGCCAACCCCCGGGACTTCCTGACCCCGGTCGCCCACTACGAACATCTTTCGCAACCCACGCCCCTGGTGCAGAAGTTCCTCGGCGAGCTGTGGGGCTGCACCCTCGACCACTCGCCGCTGAACGTGGTGGCCTGGCATGGCAATAACGTGCCGTACAAATATGACCTGCGCCGCTTCAACACCATCGGCACGGTGAGCTTCGATCACCCGGACCCGTCGATCTTTACTGTGTTGACCTCGCCCACCAGCGTTCACGGCCTGGCCAACCTCGACTTCGTGATCTTCCCGCCGCGCTGGATGGTGGCCGAGAACACCTTCCGTCCACCCTGGTTCCACCGCAACCTGATGAACGAATACATGGGCCTGATCCAGGGTGCCTATGACGCCAAGGCCGAAGGCTTCCTGCCCGGCGGCGCGTCGTTGCACAGTTGTATGAGTGCCCACGGTCCGGATGGAGAGACCTGCACCAAGGCCATCGCCGTCGACCTGGCGCCGCACAAAATTGATAACACCATGGCCTTTATGTTCGAGACCAGCCAGGTGCTGCGCCCGACCCGCTTCGCCCTGGATTGCCCGCAATTGCAAAACACTTACGACGCTTGCTGGGCCACGCTGCCGGCAACCTTCAACCCGAATCGGAGATAAGCCATGACGCAGTCCACTCTCACCCGCAGTTGGGTGGCCTCGGCCAACGGTCACACGGATTTCCCCCTGCAGAACCTGCCCCTGGGCATCTTCAGCCACAACGGTTCGGCACCGCGCAGTGGCGTGGCGATCGGCGAGCACATTTTTGATCTGCAAGCGGCCCGTGACCTGTTTGACGGTGAAGCGCGCCGCGCCATCGACGCTATGGCGGACGGCCAACTGAACGCCTTCTTCGAACTGGGCCGCGGCCCACGGGTGGCACTGCGCGAACGCCTGCTGGAACTGCTCGCCGAGGGCAGCAGCCAGCAAGCCCAGCTGCAAGCCCTGGGCGCCCAGGTGTTGCCACTGGCCGCCGATTGCCAGATGCACCTGCCGGCGAAAATCAACGATTACACCGACTTCTACGTCGGCATCGAACACGCGCAGAACGTCGGCAAACTGTTCCGCCCGGACAACCCCTTGCTGCCCAACTACAAGTACGTGCCGATTGGTTATCACGGCCGCGCCTCGACCATCCGTACCTCCGGCACCGAGGTGCGCCGGCCCAAGGGCCAGACCCTGCCAGCCGGCCAGACCGAACCGACCTTCGGCCCGTGCGCACGCCTGGACTACGAGCTGGAACTGGGCATCTGGATCGGCCAGGGCAATGCCATGGGCGACTCGATTGCCATTGGCGATGCCGCCGAGCATATCGCTGGCTTCTGCCTGCTCAACGACTGGTCGGCCCGCGATATCCAGGCCTGGGAATACCAGCCACTGGGGCCGTTCCTGTCGAAAAGCTTTATCACCAGCATCTCGCCCTGGGTGGTCACGGCCGAAGCCCTGGAACCGTTCCGCAAGGCCCAGCCCGCACGCCCGGCCGGCGATCCACAACCGCTGCCGTACCTGCTGGACCCCCGTGATCAGGCCGCTGGCGGCTTTGATATCGAACTGGAAGTGCTGCTGACCACCGCCGCGATGCGCGAGCAGAACCTGGCGCCCCATCGCCTGACCCTGAGCAACACCCAACACATGTACTGGACCGTGGCGCAAATGGTCGCGCACCACAGCGTCAACGGCTGCCAGCTGCAGGCCGGCGACCTGTTTGGTTCGGGCACCCTGTCGGGCCCCGAGGCCGGTCAGTTCGGCAGCCTGCTGGAAATCACCGAAGGCGGCAAAAAGCCGATCGAACTGGCCTCCGGCGAAGTGCGCAAGTTCCTTGAAGACGGCGATGAAATCATCCTGCGCGCCCGCTGCCAGCGTGAGGGGTTTGCCTCCATTGGTTTCGGCGAATGCCGTGGCACTGTGGTCGCCGCGCGCTAAGGGGGCGAGGGGATGGAGCTCTATACCTACTATCGTTCCACGGCGTCTTATCGGGTGCGCATCGCCCTGGCGCTCAAGGGCCTGGACTTTACCGCGCTGCCGGTCAACCTGCTGGTGCCCAAGGGCGGCGCCAACCGCCAGCCCGAGTACCTGGCGATCAACCCCCAGGGCCGTGTCCCGGCGTTGCGTACCGACGAGGGCGAACTGTTGATCCAGTCGCTGGCGATCATCGAATACCTGGACGAACGTTATCCACAGGTACCGCTGCTCGCCAAGGACCTGGCGGCCCGCGCCCATCAGCGTGCAGTGGCGTCGATCATCGGTTGTGACATCCACCCGCTGCACAACTCCAGCACTCAGAACCTGCTGCGTCAGTGGGGGCATGACGAGGCGCAATTGCTGGAGTGGATCGGGCACTGGATCAGCCAGGGCCTGGGCGCCGTGGAGCAATTGATCGGTGACCAGGGCTATTGCTTCGGTGACCAGCCAGGGCTGGCGGATGCGTTTCTGATCCCGCAGTTGTATGCGGCAGAGCGCTTCAAGGTGGCGCTGGAGGGTTACCCGCGAATCCAGCGTGTCGCGGCATTGGCGGCCAAACACCCCGCCTTCATCCAGGCCCACCCCTCCAACCAACCTGACACACCTGACACCCCCTAGATCCATGTGGGAGCTGACTTGCCAGCTCCCACAAGTGATACCCCATAAAAATAAAAAGGTCCTTGCGATGCACAATCAGATTGCCAGCTTTCGCGCGGCACTCGACGCCCGTCCGGTGTCGCGCTACCAGTGGTTGATTCTCCTGTTGTTAGCGTTGTTGCTGGTCACCGATGGTTACGACGCCCAGGTGTTGGGTTACGTGGTCCCGGCCCTGGCCCAGGACTGGGGCCTGGAAAAGGCCGCCTTCGGCCCGGTGTTCAGTGCCAACCTGCTGGGGCTGACCTTGGGCTCCCTGGCTGTGACGCCCCTGGCCGACCGTTTCGGCGTGCGCCGCATCCTGCTCGCCTGCGTACTGATCTACGCCAGCCTCACGGTGCTGATGGTATTCGCCAATTCCCTGAATACCCTGATGGCCGCGCGCTTTATCTGCGGCATTGGCATGGGCGGCGCGATGCCCAGCGCCATGGCCTTGATGTCGGAATATTCGCCACCGCGTATGCGCACGTTGATGGTGACGCTGGCGGCCTGCGGGTTCTCGTTCGGTGGGGCAGCAGGTGGTTTTGTCGCGGCGGGGTTTATCGATAGCTTTGGCTGGCAGGCGGTGTTCCTCGCCGGTGGCGTGACGCCGTTGCTGCTGTTTCCCTTTCTGGTATGGCTGCTGCCTGAATCCTTGCCGCGTTTGTTGCGCGATGCACCGCCCTATACGCGCCTGCAGAAAGTCACGGCGCGCATGCTGCCCGGTTGGCAGGCACCGGCAGCCAGCGAAGAACAGAATCGCCAGGAGCAGGGCAGCAAGCTGACTGTCGTGGAGTTGTTTCGTAATGGCTATGCACGGCCGACGCTGCTGATCTGGTCGACCTTTTTTGTCAGCCTGATCCTGCTGTATTTCATGATCAGTTGGTTGCCGTCACTGCTGCTGGAAAGTGGCATGGCCTTGAACAAAGCCAACCTGGTGACCTCGATGTTCCTGTTCGCCGGCACCCTGGGCGCGATTGGCATGGCCTGGTTTGCCGACCGCCTGAAAAGCAAAGTGCGCCTGCTTTCCGGTGTATTGGCGGCAGCGGCGGTGTGCACGATTCTGTTGGGGCTCAACCATGACAACCCGCGTTACCTGGTGGCGTTTGTGTTTGCGGCGGGCTTTTGCATCATCGGCGGCCAGTTGACCCTCAATGCATTTGCCAGCAACTTCTACCCGGCCCATGTACGTGCCACGGGCACCGGCTGGGCACTGGGTGTCGGGCGGTTTGGTTCGATCCTGGGGCCGTTGTTTGGCAGCATGCTGCTGGCGATGCACGTGCCGGTGCAGCAGATTTTCTTCTTCTGCGCGATTCCGGCGGTGATCGCCGCGTTGTTGATCATTCAGGTGCGCTCGCCCGAGGCCAAGGCGCCGGTTGAGATCCTTCAGCACCCGCTTGAATCCTGAGGGGCAACCCCCTTACTTGTGGGAGCTGTCGAGCCCCAGCGGGGCTGCGATGGGGGCGGCGCGGTTCAAGGTCTCCGTCAATGCACCACCGCCCCAGGCGGCAAATGCCCCAGCCGCTCCGTCAGGCGCAGCCGCTGCACCGGGTCTTCACTGAGCAACAGCGCATGCTCAAGATCGAAGCGCTCGGCATTCGGGCAATCCAGGTGCTTGTACAGACTGGCCCGCGCCAGATAGTCGGCGGCGCTGGCGTCGCCCAGCTCCAGCACGCGCTCGGCGTCGATCAGCGCCGCCAGGTGATGGTCATTGGTCAGGTGCAGTTGCCGCAGGTTGCGCGACAGCCGCTGCAGGATCAGTCGCGGCTCGGCGCTGCGCAGGTGTTCGGCTTGCAGCTTGAGATTGGGGCCGTACTGGCGTTGCAGCAGTTCGCGGCAGTCGTTGGGGTACAGCCGCCGCCCGCCGCAGGGGTCGAGCAAATGATCGGCACCGCTTACCCGCAGCAGGAAGTGCCCCGGAAAATTGACCCCCACCATAGGGATCTCCAGGCGCCGCGCCAACTCCAGGGCGATCAGGCCCAGGGCCAGGGGTTGTCCACGGCGGCGCTGCAACACCTTGTCCAACAGGGCGGCGGCGGGGCGCAAGGGGGTGAAGTCATCCTGGGCGAACCCCAGGTCATTCATTATCCGCAGCAACGGCTGGCCCAGCTCATCGGCCGGCAGCAGCGGCATGCCGAGGCTGACTTGCTGTTGCAGCACCGTGAAGTCAGCCAGGATCGCCTGCGGGTCCACGGCAGGGTCGTGCTCGGCAGCGATCCATAACGCGGCTTCAAACAGCGCCGGAGGCGAGCGGTGCAGGCATTCGAAAAAGGCTTGGCGGGGATTCATTGCATTCTCCGTCGGATGTCCCGTTTTAGCCTTGCCAAGAACTTTCGTCCAGCTTCTTGAGAACCGGCCTACCTGGATATGTCGCAAAGCCTGTAATTACGGGCTGCTTATTCCTGCACGCTCCGGCAACCTTTTCCCGGCAGCCTATACTTGGCGACTACAAGAAGTGATTCGGGAGCTTGACGATGTTTGCTCTCATGCACAGCACCCGCCTTGAATCCCTGCACCTGAGCGTTGACCCGGTGACCGGGTTGAAGGCGGTCATTGCCATCCACAGCAGTCGCTTGGGGCCGGCCCTGGGTGGCTGTCGCTACCTGGCCTACCCCGACGATGAAAGCGCCGTGGCCGATGCCGCGCGCCTGGCCCAAGGCATGAGTTACAAGGCCGCGCTGGCCGGTCTGCCGGTGGGCGGTGGCAACGCGGTGATCATCCGCCCGGCCCATGTGGAAAGCCGCGCCGCGCTGTTCGAAGCTTTCGGCCGGTGTATCGAGCAGCTCGATGGCCGCTATATCACCGCCATCGACAGCGGCACCTCTGTGGCCGACATGGACTGCATCGCCCAGCACACGCGCTTTGTCACCAGCACCACCGCCGCCGGCGACCCGTCACCCCATGCGGCCATGGGCGTATTCGCCGGCATCCGCACCGCCGCCATGGCCCGCCTGGGCAGCGACAACCTGGAAGGCCTGCGTGTGGCAATCCAGGGCCTGGGCAACGTCGGCTACGCCCTGGCCGAACAGCTGCACGCCGCTGGCGCCGAATTGCTGGTGAGCGATATCGACCCTGGCAAAGTGCAACTGGCCATGGAGCAACTGGGCGCCCACCCGATTGCCAACGAAGCCTTGCTCAGCACCCCCTGCGACATTCTCGCGCCGTGCGGCCTGGGCGCCGTCCTCAACCGCCAGAGCGTCGCCCAACTGCGCTGCGCCGCCGTGGCCGGCTCCGCCAGCGCGCAACTGACCCACCTGCAAGTGGCCGACCAATTGGAGGCGCGTGGGATCCTCTACGCACCGGACTACGTGATCAACTCCGGCGGCCTGATCTATGTCGCCCTCAAGCACAACGGCGCGGACCTGGCGACCATCACCGCGCACCTGTCCAACATCGGCACCCGCCTGACCGAAATCTTCGGCCACGCCCAGGCCGAAAAACGCTCACCTGCCCGAGTGGCCGATGAGCTGGCCGAACGGCTGCTGTACGCCGAGCCCTTATTAAAAAGGCCCTGAATCAATGATTCAGGGCCTGTTCAATTCGGGCTTTATTCCGCCGCCGGGTTCAGCAACTCGGACAACGCATCCGGCTGGCTCTTGAACGCCTTGGCAAACACATCGCGATTCTTCGCCATGTAGATCCCGGCTTCCTCCACCTGCTGCTCGCTCAGGGACGGCACGGCTTTTTGCAACACTTCTGCGAGCAACTCAGCGAGTTCAAGCATCTTGTCATGACGGTCAGCTTCGGCTTTATCCATGAACAAACGCTCCAGATCTCGGCTGCTGCGGTATACCACTTCGACGGCCATTCACCACCTCACATGCCTTCACGATAGTTTTCTATTGCGACTACTGTATTTATATACAGCTAAAAGGATAAGCCAATCCATGGGGTTTGGGTAGCAGCTTTTTAATGTAGTTGGGAAATGGGGGTTTGCTACAACGGAAATTTCTGACAACTTGCCGGGGTTGCGCTGGATTTGTCCGGTGGCTTACCTTCCTCGGGCGCTGCGTATGCAGCGAGTGGGCTTGGCGGCCCGGTAGAAGATAGCGCAACGACCCCCAACAAGATTGCTGGCGTTTTAACGCCTGCTTTCCTATGTCATGGCGGGTTGCGCAGGGACCCTTCGGGGTGCTGGGTTTCTTCTTACCGGTCCGCCAACCTTGTGCAATCCGTCACCCAATCTGCTTGGCGGCAGACGGCGGTGGATCTCCATTCGATCAAGAAGAGATACGCCATGAAAAAGAACTCCCCCAACCCCCCAGACAACTCACGCAATGACGCTCGGCTGCAAGCGGCTGCCAATCGGGCCATTGATCACTACTTGCGGTCTGAATCGCTTCAACCTGCTCCGGAGCCCCCCGCGACGCTTTTCAGCGTAACGCCTCGGGCTGACACGCAAACCTTACTGGTCAACGCCAGCGAAACCTTGAATAGCGCCCGTGAAATGGCAAGCACACTGGCTTTTGATCTTGATGGCTCACAGCGCAGCTTGCTGTTGGCAATTCACCAGTTGGTGGAGATGGGTGGTTTACTGGTTGACCGCGCGCTAGAGCAGGTGGCATAGGCCGATCCCAATACACAGGAGCTGGCAAGCCAGCTCCTACAAAATCGGCATAGGCTTTGAATTTTTATCGAGACTTCTTTTCCCTCAGATATCCCCGCAGATACCCAAGAGCCCGCCGCCAGTTATGACCGCTGGTTCCGTTCCCAGGTGAACGCTGCCCTTGATGATCCAAGCCGTGGCGTCCCTCATGATCACGTCATGGCAGAAATGCGGGCGCTGATTGACGCCAGGGTCGCAAGACATTCAATTGATTGAAGTGCCTCATATCAAGCCGCCATCATCTCACTCTGCAATCCCTGGCCTTTTTTCTGCATGCCTAACTATCGTCACGCCGAACGGGCATTATCCGATCCGCCGTGAGGCACGACGCAGGTATTGGCCGGGTTGGCTATTTTTTAAACAGTGGTGGTGAGCAATGACAGAAATGAAGTGGGCCGACAAAGTGCGCAAAAGCCTGCACGCGAATGCAGATTCCCTGGGCAACCTGGCAGTGGAGGCGTTTCACTATCTGGCGCTTTTTGGTATCGGTGCAATCACCGCCTATGCGGCAATAATGACCTTTATCGACATGTTGCAAAAAGGTGGTATCAGCGTTGATGACATCCTGCTGCTGTTTATCTACCTGGAGTTGGGCGCCATGGTGGGGATCTACTTCAAGACCAACCACATGCCCATCCGCTTCCTGCTCTACGTGGCGATCACGGCGTTGACCCGCCTGCTGATCGGCGACGTGTCCCACCACAATGCCCCGGACCTGGGCATCATTTACTTGTGTGGCGGGATTCTGTTGTTGGCGTTCGCCATCCTGGTGGTGCGTTTTGCTTCGTCGCGCTACCCATCGGTCAAGGAAAAGTCCGAATCCTGAGTCAGAGCCCGGCCGCGATGGGCGGCCGGTTGCTCGGCGGGCGCTGCAGCAGTTTGTGACTGTCGCCGTCGGTCATCACTGCCAAAATCTCCATGGCGCTGTGCCCTTGTTCAATGGCAATGCCAAATTGCACGCTTTGCACCAGGCGTTTGAGGCGTTGCGGGTCGTTGCGTTGTTCGGCGCTGATCATGCGTTTGGCGACCACGCCGCTGTCGTCGGAGAGGGTCAGCATGATGCTGCCGTCCAGGCGCTGGATGCTCAGGTTGACCCGGTATTGGGGGGCGAACGTGTCGGTGATCAGTTGAAAAGGATTGTCCATGGTGCGTTACCGCCTGATAAGAACATGCACTGATTGACGACCGGTATGGCGATTGGTTCGTGTTGCCTGACCACCGGTCGCAAGCTCCGTTTTCCTTCAGTGGGTGTACAGCAAGGGGCGTGCCGTACAGCTATCTTTCTGACGACGAACTGCCCCTGTGGGAGCGGGCTTGCCCGCGATTGCGGTGGATCAGCCAACCATTCAGTGACTGATACAGCGCTATCGCGGGCAAGCCCGTTCCCGCAGGTTGATCTGTGCAGTGAGCTGTTTCAGGGCACCAGCGAGAAAATGACCGCCGACAGCGCAATCAGCCCCACCAACACCACAAACACATTCGACACCTGGCCCGAATACTGGCGCAGCGATGGCACGCGGCGGATTGCGTACATCGGCATCAGGAACAGCAAGCACGCGATGATCGGCCCGCCGAGGGTTTCGATCATGCCCAGGATGCTTGGGTTGAACGTGGCCACGGCCCAGCAACTGAGGATCATGAACACCGCGGTGCAGCGTTCCAGCCAGCGCGCCGACAAGGTGCGGTTGCGCCCGCGCAGGGTTTTGACGATCAGGCCCTGGAAGCCTTCGCTGGCGCCGATGTAGTGGCCGAGGAAGGATTTGGTGATGGCCACCAGCGCGATCAACGGCGCCGCGTAGGCGATGACCGGGGTCTGGAAGTGGTTGGCCAGGTAGGACAGGATCGAAATGTTCTGCGCCTTGGCGGCGGCAAGATCAGCCGGTGACAGCGCCAGTACGCAACTGAAGCAGAAGAACATCACCGTCAGCACCATCATGCCGTGGGCCGTGGCCAGGATGCCGCTGCTCTTGCGTTCGGCTTGGGCGCCGTACACGCGTTTCTGGTCCACCGCAAAGGCCGAGATGATCGGCGAATGGTTAAACGAAAACACCATCACCGGAATCGCCAGCCACAGGGTCTTGAAGAACACCGGCAGGGGCATGCCCTCACTGGCGGAGGCGAAGAACGCGCCGTTCCAGTTGGGGATCAGGCTTACGGCCAACAGCAGCAAGGCGGCGACGAACGGGTAGACCAGCACGCTCATGGCCTTGACGATCACGCCCTGGCCGCATCGCACAATGGCCATCAGGCCGAGGATCAGCACCAGAGACAGGATCGCCCGTGGCGGCGCAGTCATGTGCAGTTGGTGTTCCATGAAACTGCCGAGGGTGTTGGTCAGCGCGACGCTGTACACCAGCAGGATCGGGAAGATGGCGAAGAAGTACAGCAGGGTGATCAGCTTGCCGGCGCCGACGCCGAAATGTTCTTCCACCACGTCAGTGATGTCGCCGGATTTGCCCGACAGCACAAAGCGCGTCAGCCCACGGTGGGCGAAGAAGGTCATGGGGAAGGCCAGCAGCGCCAGTACGATCAGCGGCCAGAAGCCGCCGACCCCGGCGTTGATCGGTAGAAACAGAGTGCCAGCACCGATGGCGGTACCGTAGAGGCCCAGCATCCAGGTGGTGTCGTGTTTGCTCCAGCCGGTCGTTACGGTTTGCGTGACAGCAGCGGGATTTTCGGCAGCAGGTGTACGTACATCGGTCATCGTTATTGCCTCATTATTATTTTTGCGCGGGCTCACGTAGGGGGCAGGTAGCAGTGCTCCTCAGCACTCCACCCAGCTGACCGCCAGGCCGCCCCGTGAAGTTTCTTTATATTTGTCATGCATATCGGCGCCGGTATCGCGCATGGTGCGGATCACCCGGTCGAGGGAAATGAAGTGTTTGCCGTCGCCACGCAGGGCCATTTGTGTGGCGTTGATGGCTTTGACGGCGGCGATGGCGTTGCGCTCGATGCAGGGCACCTGGACCAGGCCGCCGACGGGGTCGCAGGTCAGGCCGAGGTTGTGCTCCAGGCCGATTTCGGCGGCGTTTTCCAGTTGCTCGGGGGTGGCGCCGAGAATATCCGCCAGGCCCGCGGCGGCCATGGCGCAGGCCGAACCGACTTCGCCCTGGCAGCCGACTTCAGCGCCGGAGATCGAGGCGTTTTTCTTGCACAGGATGCCGACGGCGGCTGCGGCCAGGAAGAAGTTGACTACATCATCGTCGGACGCGTCGGCATTGAACTTCATGTAGTAGTGCAGCACTGCCGGAATGATCCCGGCTGCACCATTGGTCGGTGCGGTGACCATGCGCCCACCGGCGGCGTTTTCTTCGTTGACGGCGAGGGCGAACAGGTTGACCCACTCCATGGCCGACAAGGTCGAGGTGATCACATTCGGTTTGCCGATTTCCAGCAGGCTGCGGTGCAGTTTTGCGGCGCGGCGCGGCACATCCAGGCCGCCGGGCAAGATGCCTTCATCACGCAAGCCTTGCTCGACGCACTCGCGCATTACCGACCAGATATGCAGCAGGCCACTACGGATTTCTTCAGCGCTACGCCAGGCGCGTTCGTTGGCCATCATCAATTCAGAGACACGCAGGCCATGCTTGTTGCACAGGGCCAGCAGTTCGACGGCGCTGGAAAAGTCGTAGGGCAGTTCTACATCGCTGGTGGGAGCAATACCCGACTCGGCCTCGGCCGCCTCAATGATGAAACCACCGCCCACCGAGTAGTAGGTCTGTTCGCTCAACAGGCCGTTTGCCCCGTAGGCATGCAGGGACATGGCGTTGGGGTGGTAGGGCAGGCTTTCTTCCAGCAACAGGAGATCGTGCTGCCAGTTGAAGGCAATTTCTTTTTGGCCTGCAAGCATTAACCTGGAGGATTCGCGCAACTGTTGGATACGCGGCCCGATCGAGGTGGGGTCAACCCGATCTGGCCATTCGCCCATCAACCCCATCACACACGCGCGATCGGTGGCGTGGCCCACGCCGGTGGCAGACAGCGAGCCGTACAGGCGCACTTCCACGCGTTGGGTGTGCTCCAGCAATTGTTGGTCGGTGAGGGACTGGGCGAAGGTTGCCGCAGCCCGCATAGGGCCCACGGTATGGGAGCTGGATGGACCGATGCCCACCTTGAATAGATCAAAAACGCTGATAGCCATGCTAAAGCCTTACAAGCTATGGAGTAGGAAATCGCTGCCATGTTTTGTAGGACAAGCGGAAGAGGCGCGATACTGAGCCTCTAGATCGGCACTGACCAACGAATTATCCTAAGACACCCTTTAGCAGGACTAAACTCTATGGCTCGCCCCCTGCATGCCCAGACCTATGTCTGGTTGCACGTATTTGCCTGCGCTGCACGGCATTTATCCTTTACCCGTTGCGCCGAAGAACTGCACATCACCCCTGGGGCGGTCAGCCAGCAGATTCGCCAATTGGAGGAGCGTCTGGGCTTTCGCCTGTTCCATCGCCGGGCGCGTGGCGTGGAGTTGAGTGCCGAAGGGCAGCGGCTGGCGACCACGGTAAGCGAGGCCTACGGCAGCATTGATGCCGAGTTGCAGCGCCTGGATGCGGGGATGATCAGCGGCACCCTGCGGCTGCGCTCGATTCCGTCCTTTCTGGGCAAATGGTTGACGCCGCGTTTGCCGCGTCTGCAGCAGCGTTTCCCGGATATCCAGTTACGGTTGGTGGCCGAGGACAGCAGCATTGCCCTGCACGAAGGCGACTTTGACCTGGCCATCGACCTCAACGACGGCAGTTATCCCGGTTTGTTATCCACAGCCTTGCTCGACGAGCAGATATTCCCGGTGTGCGCGCCAAGCCTATTGCGCGGGCGGCCGCCGCTGCACGGTCCGGCCGACCTGGCCCACTTCCCGCTGTTGCACGACATCACGGCCTGGCGTGGGAGTTATGAATACGCCGAGTGGGAGTTTTACCTGAATGCGATCGGCTATCCCGACGCCGACGTGCGACGTGGGCACACCTTTAACCGCAACCACCTGACCATCGAGGCGGCGATTGCCGGCATGGGCGTGGCGATTGCCCGGCGCACCCTGCTCAATGACGAATTGGAGCGCGGCACCCTGATAGTGCCATTCGGCCTTGCGGTACCGAATCACAAGCGCTACGTGCTGCTGTATGCGCCAGGCGCACTGAACCATCCCGGCGTGCGTGCGGTGCATGATTGGCTGGTGGAAGAGGCGGGGATTTTTCGCGGATTGCACCCCTTGGGAGAGGGGCAATTGTGAGGAATTACGCAGGTAGGTGGGGATACCCAACTCCCGACGATAACAGCGCTTTGGGCGGCTGTCAGGCTTAATTTGTAATGTGGGATTTATCTTTGCATAGGGGTTGAATTGTTCCTTCAGGTGCTCAATTGTGTAGTTAAGAGGTCATGGTTTCACCGCATCGGTGTTGCAGTGGTGATCTCTGGCGAGCTAGCTGAAATAAGGGAAACACTATGCAAATCCAAGTCAACAGCGACAACCATATTGAAAGCAGCATCCGACTGGAGGAGTGGGTACGTACTACCATTGAGAGCACGCTCGAACGTTATGAAGAAGACCTGACCCGCGTCGAGGTCTACCTGCGGGATGAGAACGGCGATAAGCCGGGCCCCCATGATTTGAGTTGCCGCCTGGAAGCGCGGCCAAAGGGTCATCAACCGATTTCGGTCATCCATAAAGCCGACACCCTGGAACAAGCGATCGACGGGGCGGCCACCAAGCTGGATAACGCGCTGGAACATCTGTTCGGCAGACTGCAAGGCAAGCCGCGTGCAGAGAAACGCACGCCCAACAACCAAGTCGATGAAGCCGGGCTTGAAGAGGAATTCCTGGAAAACGAACAGGCTGCGCTTAACAGCTGATTGCTGACTGTTTTTCAACCCCATACAAAACGGGCCTGCAGATGCAGGCCCGTTTTTTTTGTGGCTGATAGGTATCAAATGTCGGAGCTGGCCAGCAGTGTATTCAGGATCTTTGCCGGCCCGTCAGAACGCGACTGAGGTCTGCACATACACGGTGCGCGGTTCTCCCACGTATTTGCCCTTGTTGTTATCGTCAAACGAACGGGTGAAGTACTGGGTGTTGAAGATGTTTTTCACCCCCACCGCCACATTCAGATCCGACAACTGCGGGCCGAAGTCGTATGCCGCGCGGCTGCTGAACAGCATGTAGCCGGGGATGCGCCCATTGCTGCCATCCACGCTTTCGGCCTGGGTGTTGGCGTTATCGGCGAATTGGCTGCTCTGGTAGGTGCTGTCCAGGTTCAACTTCCATTGACCTTCGGTGTAGCCCACGCCCAGGGTACCTTTGTGCTTGGACGAGAAGGGCACGCGGTTGCCTTTGTTCGGGCCGTCTTCGCGGATGGTTGCATCGACATAGGCGTAGCTGGCGTACACATCAAAGCCAGCCAGCGCCGGGCTCAAGCCGTCGAGGGCGTAATTGACGCTGGACTCGATACCCTGGTGCCGCGTTTCGCCCCGGGCGATCACCGAGTCGTTGGTCTGGTTGCTTTCGTACTGGTTGTCGAAGTTGATCAGGAACGCGCCGATTTCTGCGCGCAGCGCGCCATTGTCGTAGCGCGTGCCGACTTCCCAGGTGCGGGCCTTTTCTGGCTTGACCGCACCGCTGCTCACACGGTTGGGCATCTGGCTGTACTGCACGCTGCCGAAGGAACCTTCGGTGTTGGCGTACAGGTTCCAGTCGTCGGTCAGGTGATACAGCACGTTCAACGCCGGCAGGGCGGTGTTGTAGTCACCCTTGTATTTGACGTCGGTCAGGTTGTTGGTCTGCTGGGACTTGATCATCTCGTAGCGGATGCCCGGGGTCACGGTCCATTTGCCGATATCGATCCGGTCGTCGATAAAGAACGCGTTGGCTTCGGTGCCACCCCGGGTGTCGCGGTCGTTGCGGCTGTCGGTGTTGGGCAGTTGCTGGTTGGCGCTGATCGGCGTGCGGTAGCGCAATTCATGCCCGGCCTCGTTGATGTAGCGGTAGCCCACGCCCACCTCGTGGCTGCTCGGGCCGAGGTCGAAGCCTTGGGCCAGGCGGGTTTCCAGGCCGCGTACCCAGTATTCGCGCGGCGACAGCGAAAGGAAGCTGCCCTGGTCCAGATAACCGCTGCGCAAGGTCTTGGTAAAGAAGCTGTTGACGGTGAATTCCCGGCGATCTTCCTGGTAGCGATAGCCTACGTTGAACATCGTACGGCGGCCCCAGAACTTGTCGTAGGGCCGGGTGGATTGATACGGGTCGGCCTTGTAGGCCGCCGTGCTCAAGCCACCGGGCATATCGGCCTGACCCTCGTAGTACTGGGCCATGGCATTGAAGCTGTTGGCTTCGTCCAACTGGTAGTGGCCCTTGAGGATCAGGTCGTCGATTTGGGTGTCGCTGTGTTCACGCCAGTCACCGCCGCGGGTGCCGGAATACAGCAGCGCGCCGCCCAGGCCATTGTCGGCGGTGCCGCCGGCCAGCAGGTTGCCGGTGGTCTTGAAGCCATCGTGGCTGGAAGACGGGCTGGTCTCGGTCTGCAGGCCGCCCTTGACCGTCGGTGCATCGGGAATTGCCCGAGTCACGAAGTTGACCACACCGCCGACGTTCTGCGGCCCGTAGCGTACCGCGCCACCGCCGCGCACCACGTCCACGGCATCCATGTTGCCCATGCTGATGGGCGCGAACGACAGCTGCGGCTGGCCATACGGCGCGAAAGGCACCGGAATGCCGTCCATCAATACCGTCGAGCGCGACGCCAGGCGCGGGTTGAGCCCGCGAATGCCGAAGTTCAGCGCCATGTCGTGGCTGCCGGTGCCGTTGTTTTCCGGCGCGTTGACCCCGGGAATACGGTTGAGCACGTCACGGGCCTGGGTTGCGCCCTGGCGCTCGAATTCTTCACGACGGATCACATCACGGGCGCCGGGGTGTTCGAACACATTGATCTGCGCCGCATCGCCGAGCCAGTCGCCCACCACATTGGAGGTGCCCAGCTCCAGGGGGGCCGGCGCGTTCAGGGGTTGTAGGCTATAGGCATTGTCACCTTCGGCGCGGGCTTGCAGGCCGGTGCCCTTGAGCAATGCGTTCAAACCTTGCTCGGTGGTGTAGTTGCCCCGCAGGCCCTGGCTTTGCGCGCCGGCAGTCACTTCGGAGCCAAACGAAATCAGCACGCCAGCCTCACGCCCAAATTGATTCAATGCCGCTTCCAGAGACGCCGGGGCGATGTGATAAGGCTTGGCCTCGGCCGCCAGGGCGTAAGGCAGGGCGCTGAAACTGAGGCTGGCGCCCAGCAGCAAGTGGCGCAGCGTACGGGCAAGTGGCGTCAGGCGAGTCGGTTGCTGGGGCATGAAGAACGTTCCTCAGAGGTGGGAAACAGGGTGGCTTTCCCTCTCTGTCACGCGAGGTACGGAAAACGGCTCACGGGTGTCGAAAATAATTCAGGCGCGGGCTTCGACGCTGACCCAATAGCGGGTAAACCGCCGCACTTTAACCGGCAGGCTGATTTGCAGCAGGTCGAGGATGCGCTCGCTGTCGTCCAGCGGGTAGCTGCCGGAGATCAGCAGGTTGGCCACCTGCGGATCACACTGCAATTGGCCACGGCGATAACGGCTCAGTTCCTCGAGGAAATCTGCCAGGCGCATGTGCGATGCCACCAGCATGCCGTCGGCCCAGGCACCCGTGTTGGCATCGGTGAGGCGCGGGGTATCCCAACCTTTGCGGGTGAGGTTGACCTGGTGGGATTTTTCCAAGGGCAGGGGCAGGCCGCTGTAGGACCTGGGTGCAATCTCCACCTGGCCATCCAGCACCGCGACCTGGGTGTGATCGTTGAACTGACGCACATTCACCTGTGCCGCCTGGGTGCTGACGACGCCCTGGCCGGTGATGATCTGCAACGGGGTGCTGGTGCGCAGCAATATCTCGCCTTCGAGCAGGCGGATCAGGCGCTGTGGGCCATCGAATTGCACATCCACCGCACTGGCAGTATTGAGTTGCAGCTGGCTGCCGTCGGCCAGTTGTACCTTGCGGCGCTGGCCGAGGGGGCTGCGATAGTCGGCGGTCAACGGCGGGATCAAGTGCTGCTGGCGCAAGCCCCACGTAGCCGCCGAGCCGACGCCGAGGATCAGCAGCAGTTTCAGGGCCTGGCGCCGGCTGCTGGATTGCGGTGCGTTCAACGCCGCATGGGCCAGGGGCGAGGGCATGCCGCGCAGGCGTTGGTTGACCCGCTGAATATGCTCCCACGCCCGTTGATGCTCGCTGTGGGCCTCCAGCCAGTGTTGCCATTTGGCCTGTTGGCGCGGGTTGAGCGGGCCTTGCTGCATTTGCATCAGCCACTGCACCGCCTGTTCGGCGACCTGGGTCGAGAAGTGTGTGGTGGGGTTCATAGGGCGAAATAGCAGCGCATGGCCGCTTTGTTCAGATGACGTTTGACGGTGGCGATGGAAATACCCAGTTCGGCAGCGATTTGCGCGTAGGTCAGGCCATCGAGCTGGGCCAGCAGGAAGGCGCGTTTGACCAGCACGGGCAAACCGTCGAGCAGTTGGTCCAGCTCCATCAGGGTTTGCAGGATGATCGCCCGCGCTTCTTCCGATGGCGCAGCAAGTTCAGGCATTTGCGCCAGGGCGTCGAGGTAGGCGCGCTCCAGGTCCTGGCGGCGGTAGTGGTTGAACAGCACGCGCTTGGCGATGGTGGTGAGGAAGGCGCGGGGCTCGATCAACGTCGGGGTTTCGCGGGCGCTTAACACCCGGATGAACGTGTCCTGGGCCAGGTCGGCGGCGCTGTGCGGGCAGCCGAGCTTGCGTCGCAACCAGCCGGTCAGCCAGTGGTGATGGTCGTGATACAGGACTTCGACGGTATTGGACGGCCGCAACGCGAACACTCCGGCAGCATCTGCATGCTTTAGATAACGAGAATTGTTCGCATTGTAGAGTGGCCAGGTGGCATTCGGCAATTAGCACAGGACCGATAGCCGTTTTAAAGTCGCCACAAGACCCTGTGGGTGTTGGCTTCATCCGTTCTCTTTTGCTTATAAGAATAATTATCATTAAACTCCCGCCCCTGATAAACCAGGTGCCACTGGCATGAAAAGCAAAGCATCACTTCCTGTTTCCTATCGTCTCGGCGTGACGTCGCGGCTGCTGGCGGCTGTGGTCGGTGGCTATGTGCTGGCGTCCCTGGCCAGCGTGTGCCTGACCTTGTGGCTGCCAATCTCCCGCGCCGATGCGGTGGTCAGCGGCATGCTCAGTTCCTTTGTGTTCTACCTGCTGGCAGTGATCTGGTGTTTTGCCTGCCGCAGTGCCGCCCGCGCCTGGTTTGGCGTGCTGGTGCCCTGCGCGATACTGGCCACCCTGGCAGGCCTGGCCTATTGGATGGCGCGCCCATGAAAGAGGGTTTCCGTCAGGCCATGGCCTGGTTGCACACCTGGGCCGGGTTGATTTTCGGCTGGTTGCTGTTCGCGATTTTCCTCACCGGCACCCTGGCTTACTTCAAGGGCGAAATCACCCACTGGATGCAGCCGGAAGTGCCCGCCCATGCGGTGGACGATGCGCGCAGTGTGGCCGTGGCGCAAAGCTATCTGGAACAGCACGCCCCCACGGCGGCGCGTTGGTTTATCGGCCTGCCCAACAGCCGCGACCCCGGTTTGTCGGTGATGTGGCAAGACAAGGTCGACCCTGGCCGGCGCGGCAATTTCATTGAGAAAATGCTCGACCCGGTCTCCGGCGAGCAACTCCAGGCCCGGGAAACCATGGGCGGCGAGTTCTTCTACCGGTTCCACTTCCAGTTGCAGATGCCTCACCCGTGGGGTCGCTGGTTGTCGACCATTGCGGCGATGGTGATGTTCGTCGCGCTGATCACCGGGATCATCACCCACAAGAAAATCTTCAAGGACTTCTTCACCTTCCGCCCGCGCAAGGGCCAGCGCTCCTGGCTCGATGGGCACAACGCGGTGGGCGTGCTGGTGCTGCCGTTCCACCTGATGATCACCTACAGCAGCCTGGTGATCTTCATGACCATGGTCATGCCCGCCAGCATCCTTGCGTCCTATGACGGCGATACCCGCGCCTTCTTCAATGAACTGTTCCCGGCCACCAACAACGCACCGGCCCTCGGCCAGCCGGGCAAGCTGCTGCCCTTGGCGCCGCTGGTAGAACAGGCACGGGCGCAGTGGGACGGTGGGCACGTGGGGCGGCTGGCGGTGAACAACCCCGGCGATGTGAATGCCGCAGTCAATGTCTCCCGCGCCGGTTCTGACCGGGTGGTGCATGATTTCGGCAGCACCGTGTCCTTTAATGGCTCCACCGGCGAACTGCTGCGGGTCAGTGCCGAGCAGTCGCTGCCGATGGCAATCGGTGGCAGTTTCTACGGCCTGCACATGGGGCACTTCGCCGGCCCGCTGCTGCGCTGGTTGTACTTTATCTGCGGCCTGGCGGGCACGGCGATGATTGGCACCGGCCTGGTGATCTGGCTGGGCAAGCGTCAGCTCAAGCATGTAAAGACCGGGGTGATGCCGTTTGAATTGCGCCTGGTGGAAGTGCTGAATATTGCCAGCATGTCCGGGCTGGTCATCGCCATTGCCGCGTTTTTCTGGGCCAATCGCCTGCTGCCTGTGAGCTTCGCCGAACGCTCGGACTGGGAAGTGCAAAGTTTCTTTATCGCCTGGGGCCTGACCCTGCTCCATGCCATGTTGCGCCGTGGCCGCCGTGCCTGGATCGAGCAACTGGGCCTGGGCGCCGTACTGTTTATGGCGGTGCCGCTGCTCAATGTGCTGACCACCTCCGAGCACCTGGGCGTGTCAGTGGCCAAGGGTGATTGGGCCATGGCCGGCTTTGACCTGACCTGCCTGGGCAGCGGCCTGTTCCTGGCCTGGGCTGCCTGGAAAATGCAGCACCGCAGCGCCGCCCAGCCCCGGGCCGAGCGCGCCCGCCCACTGACCCTCAAAAGCGAGGTGCACTGATGTTGCTGGCCTTGTTGCTGTGCTATGCGGGCTTTGTTGCACTGTGCCTGTCCCTGGACCGTCACCATGGCGAGTTGCTGCACAGCAAACCTTCGCCACGACGGCGCCTGGGGTTGCGCGTGGGCGGTTGGTTGTTGCTGGGGCTGTCGATCTGGCCGGCGGTACACATGGCCGGCTGGAGCCGGGGCCTGGTGGACTGGTGCGCGGTGCTGATGCTCAGTGGGCTGTTGCTGGTGCTGCTGTTGCCGTATCGGCCAAGGCTGGCCCTGGTTCTCGCAGGCGTCGGCCTGCTGGTCAGCCCCGTTGCGGCTTTCGCGACCCTCTGAGCGCCTTTTGATGATCACCACGCCGCCCGAGTCCCAGGATCAGCCCCACGCAGAAGCGTCGGGCGGGCGCGCACATTTCCTGCAGGTATTTTTGTCCCAGCGTTCACAGATGGAGGCGTTGGTCAGCCGCCGCGTAGGCTGCCGGGCGACGGCAGCGGACCTGGTACAGGATCTGTTTCTGCGTTTCTGGCGCCGGCCCCTGGTGCAGGTCGAAGAACTCAGCACCTACCTGCTGCGCTGCGCCGGCAATATCGCCATCGACCACCTGCGCAGCGAAAACGCGCGGGTGCGCGGCACTGAAGGCTGGATGCCGGAGCAGCACGACCATCACAGTTCCGAGCCCCAGGCCGCGCTGGAAGCGGGCAACGATCTGCGCCATGTCGAAGCGGCGCTGCGCAGCTTGCCGGAGCGTACGCGGCAGATCTTTTTGCTCAACCGCATCCACGGGCGCAAATACGCAGAAATCGCCAAGGCCATGGGCCTGTCCCAAAGTGCCGTGGAAAAACATATGATGCGCGCCCTCGAGGCCTGCAAAGCCAGCCTTCGGCAAGCCCATCCGCCACGCTCGCCAGGGAAAGCACCGTGAACGTCACCCCGACACCCGCCCAGGAACAGGCCGCCCTGGCCTGGCTCAGCCTGCTGCACGATGCGCCGAGCAGTGGCGACCAGGCTACCTTCAGCCACTGGTTGCGCGCCGACCCGGCCCATGTCGAGGCGTATGCCCAGGCCCAGGTGCTGTGGGAACTGAGCGAAGTCCCGGCGAGCACTCTGGCTGACGAAGACGCGTTGGCCTTGCAGCGTTACCTCAAGGCCATGGACGGTGCGAAAGGCTCCCGCATGCGCCGCTGGTCTGCAGCGCTGGCAGTGGCGGCGTGCCTGGTGCTGATGGTGTCGCTGGGCGCGGGGTGGCAGCCGCAGCGCTGGGTCGATGACCTGGGCGCCGATTACGTCAGTGCGCCGGGTGAAGTCAAAACCGTGACCCTGGCTGATCAAAGCCAAGTCACCCTGGATGCCGACAGCGCGATTGCCGTGGATTTCAGTCACGGCGAGCGGCATATCCAATTGCGCCGCGGTGCCGGTTTTTTCAGCGTGGCCCACACCGGGCAAGCCTTTGTGGTGCACGCCGACAGCGGCGAAGTGCGGGTGCTGGGCACCCAATTTGAAGTGCGTCTGCAACCGGCGGGCGCCCAGGTGACGGTGCTGTCGGGGCGGGTAGGGGTTACGCCGTCGGCCCAGGGTCCTCAGCAAATACTGACGGCAGGCCAGCAAGTGGCCTACGCCGAGGGTGTGGCTGATGAGCGGCATGCGGTGGACAGTGAATCGCGCCTGGGCTGGCGCGATGGCTGGCTCAACTACTACAAGACCCCGCTGGCCGATGTGGTCAAGGACCTGGGCCGTTACTACCCCGGCCGCATCCTGCTGCTCAATGACGAACTCGGCGCCCGCCGGGTCAGCGGCAGTTTCCCGAGCAAAGACCCCGAGGCGGTGCTCAAGGCATTGCAAGCGGTGCTGGGCTTTGAGCAGCACAGTGTGTTGGGGCGGTTGATCGTGGTCCGCTAAAAACCAGCCCCACAGGAATCGTGAACGCCTGAAGAGAAAGTTGATAATTATTCTTATTTGCATTTATGATATGTTATTACATTCATGCAAAGGAGCCACCCTATGAAAGTCCTGTCCTCCCTCAAAGAAGCCAAGAACCGTCATCGCGACTGCCAGATCGTCAAGCGTCGGGGGCGGATCTATGTGATCTGCAAATCCAACCCACGCTTCAAGGCCCGGCAGGGCGGGGCGAAAAACAAGAATAAAGGCTGATGTTGAAATTATTTTCAATTTCACCTGAGGTAAAACCCCACGCCATCCGTGTAGTGCTTGAAACTGCGATCAATTCGCATTAACAGCGTTTTCTACACGGGTTCTCAAGCATGAAGTCCAGGGCAAAATCGGCGGTAGGCGGTTCGGTTAAACAGTGGCTGGGTGCCTCCCTTCTGGCCGTTTCAGGCCTGGCATTACAACCCCTGAGCCTGGCGCAAGCGGCGCAGGAGCAGAGCGCAGTCTTCAGCTTTGCGCTGCCGGCCAAGCCGTTGCCCCAGGCCCTGAGCGATTTCAGCCGGGTGACCGGCATCAGCGTGGTCTACACCGACGAAGCCCCCTACACCCTCAACGCCCCGGCCGTCAGTGGGCAGATGAGTGCCGCCCAGGCTCTGCAGCGCCTACTGGGCAACTCCGGCTTGACCTTCCGCCAGATCGACGCCCGCACCCTGGCCCTGGAACCGCTGCCTAGCGAAGGTGCGGTCAACCTCGGCGCCACCACCATCAGTGGCGTCAACCAGCAGCAAACCACCAGCTACCAGCCACCGCCCACCAGCTCGGTGATGCGCTCCCAGGGCTTGCTGCTGGAAACCCCGCAAACCGTGAACATGGTGCCGGCCCAGGTGATGCGCGACCAGGTGCCGCGCAACCTCGACGATGCCTTGGCCAACATCAGCGGCATCACCCAGACCAACACCTTGGGCAGCACCCAGGATGCGGTGATGCTGCGTGGCTTTGGCGACAACCGCAATGGCTCGGTCATGCGCGACGGCATGCCCGTGGTGCAAGGCCGGTCGCTGAACGAAACCGCCGAGCGCGTCGAAGTGCTCAAAGGCCCGGCATCGTTGCTATATGGCATCCAGGACCCGGGCGGGGTGATCAACATTGTCAGCAAGAAACCCGAACTGACCCAATCCACCGCCTTGACCGTGCGTGGCTCGACCTATGGCAGCGGCAAGAACGGCAGCGGCGGCAACCTCGACACCACCGGCCCGTTGGGCGACAGCGGCCTGGCTTACCGCTTGATCGTCGACCATCAGGATGAGGACTACTGGCGCAACTTCGGCACCTATCGCGAAAGCCTGATCGCGCCGTCCCTGGCCTGGTACGGCGACACCACCCAGGTGCTGCTGGCCTACGAGCACCGCGAATTTCTCTCGCCGTTCGACCGTGGCACGGCCATCGACCCCAAGACCAATCACCCGCTTAACATCCCTGCCACGCGCCGCCTGGATGAGCCCTTCAACAATATGGAAGGCCGCTCGGACCTGTATCGCGTCCAAGTCGACCACGACCTGAACGACGACTGGACGGCCCACTTCGGCTACAGCTGGAACCGCGAAACCTACGACGCCAGCCAGGTGCGCGTGACTAAGGTCAATGCCAATGGCACCTTGACGCGCAACATGGACGGCACCCAAGGCGCGCTGACCACCGACCGCTTCACCACTGTGAGCCTTGAAGGCAAGGTGGACGTGGCCGGCATGCGCCATGACCTGGTATTCGGCCTGGATGACGAGTACCGCAAAATCTACCGCGCCGACCTGATCCGCCAGGCCAGCCGCAGCGTGTTCAACTACAACGACCCGGTGTACGGCCGCGAAGTGGCGGGCACCAACGTCAGCGCGCCGGACAGCAACCAGACCGACCTGCTGCGCAGCGATTCGGTGTTTTTCCAGGACGCCATTCACCTCACCGACCAGTGGATCCTGGTCGGCGGTGCGCGCTTCCAGGCATACGACCAATACGCCGGCAAGGGCCGCCCGTTCACGGCCAACACCAACAGCAACGGCCAGAAGTGGGTACCTCGTGCCGGCCTGGTGTATCGCTACACCGATGAGCTGTCGTTCTATGGCAGCTACACCGAATCGTTCAAACCCAACTCCACCATTGCGCCGCTGGACAACAAAATGGTGATCGACGGCAGCATCGCCCCGGAACAGTCCAAATCCTGGGAGCTGGGGGCCAAGCTCGATATGCCGGGGCGTATTACCGCTAACGTGGCCTTGTTTGATATCCAAAAACGCAACGTGCTGGTGTCGATCACCGAGGGCGCGACCTCGATCTACAGCGTCGCCGGCAAGGTGCGCTCCCGGGGCCTGGAAATGGACCTGAGTGGGCAGTTGACCGACCAGTGGAGCCTGATCGGCAGCTATGCCTACACCGATGCCGAGGTCACCGAAGACCCGACCTACAAAGGCAAGGGCCTGCAGAACGTGGCGAAAAACTCCGGCTCTGTTTCAGCCGTGTACGACTTCGGCACTATCGTCGGCGGCGACCAACTGCGCGTCGGTGCCGGTGCGCGTTATGTGGGCGAGCGGGCTGGCGATGCCCTCAACAGCTTCGACCTGCCGGGCTACACCGTGGCCGATGCGTTTGCCACCTATGACACCAAGGTCGACGGGCAGAAGGTCAAGTTCCAGCTCAATGTGAAGAACCTGTTTGACCGTACCTACTACACCTCGGCCGTCAGCCGCTTGTTTGTGTCCATGGGCGATGCGCGCCAGGTGTCGTTGTCCAGTACCCTGGAGTTCTGACCGTCGGCGATGACGCTGGCGGCCTGAGCTGCTAGCGTTGCGCTCTTTGATGATTGCCGGGACGGTTTGATGCAGTTGGGACGATGGATACACACCAGCGCCATGCTGGTGGGCGTGAGCCTGTTATTGGGTGGCTGTGCCACGCCTTCGAAAACCGGCGAACAGGCCCTGGACCAATTGTTGGCTGATCCTGCCTTGGCGGGTGCCAGTGTTTCGCTGATGGTGCGTGATGCTCGCAGCGGCAACACGCTGTACCAGCACAACCCACGCACGCGGCTGGTGCCGGCCTCCAGCCTGAAACTGCTGACCACTGCGGCGGCCATGGATGTACTGGGCCCGCAGTATCGGTTTTCTACGCAGTTGCTGAGCAATGGCAGCCAACAGGGCACGCGCCTGCTGGGCAACCTGTACCTGCGGGGGCTGGGTGACCCGACGATCCAGTGGGCGGATTACCAGGCGCTGGCGGCGAGCCTCGCCGCCCAGGGCATCCGGCAGGTCCAGGGCGATATGGTGTTCGATGACAGCTGGTTCGACGCCGAGCGCTTGGGTGTGGATTGGGCCCATGACGACGAAGACAAGTATTACGGCGCGCAGATTTCCGCGCTGACCGTGTCACCCAATGCTGATTTTGATGCGGGCACCTTGATCGTCACGGCCAAGGCGCCCACAACGGTCGGCCAGTTGGTGAGTGTCACCCTGAGTCCGCCCACCGACTATGTACAGCTCAGCAACCTGGCCGTCAGCGGCCCAGGCAATAGCTATGGGCTCAATCGCCAGCATGGCAGCAACCTGCTGCGCCTGAGCGGCGCGTTACCGCCGGGCAAGCAAAGCCGCCAATGGGTCAGCGTGTGGGAGCCGACGCAACTGGTGGCCAATCTGTTTGCCCAGGCCTTGGCGGAGCAGGGGATCAGCGTGCAGGGGCGGCGGGTGATCGGTGGTGTGAGTCCGGCGACCGCCACTGTCCTGGCAACACACCAGTCGGCACCGTTGCAGGAGCTGATCAGGCCCTTGCTCAAACTGTCCAATAACAGCATGGCCGAAGCGCTGCTCAAGGCCATGGGGCGCCAGCAGGCGAATGCTGGCACGGCGGCGGCCGGGGTTGCGGCGGTGGCCGACTTTATCAAGCGCCAGGGCCTGGCCCCGGCAACATTAAGCCAGGTGGATGGCTCGGGTTTGTCGCGACGTAATCTGGTGTCGGCGCAGAACTTCACCGACCTGTTGCTGGCCATTAACAAGCAGCCGTGGTTCAACGCCTGGTACGACGCACTGCCCATCGCCGGCAACCCGGACCGCCTGGACGGCGGCAGCCTGCGTTACCGCCTGCGCGGGACAGCGGCGCAAAACAACCTGCAGGCCAAGACGGGGTCGATGGGTGGGGTGTCTTCGTTGACGGGCTACATCACCGATGCGGGTGGGCGGCGGTTGGTGTTTTCGATGCTGACCAACAACTATGTGGTGCAGGGGAGCCGGATCAAGGCGCTGGAAGATCGACTGGCCGTGGTCCTGGCACAAAGCCTCGATTGAAACCAGAACGCATTGGTTTTGTGTAAGGCCTCTAGGGCTGGAACGCCTGCCGGTATTCCCCCGGTGTCGCTCCCATTGCCTGGCGAAACCGGTTGGTAAAGTGGCTGGCGCTGGAAAACCCACACGCCAGGGCAATTTCCCCCAGCGGCAGTGAGCCGCTGCGCAACAGGGCCTGGGCCCGGGACAGGCGGCGGGCCAGTAAATATTGATGGGGCGGCAGGCCAAAGCTTGTGCGAAACATCCGCGCGAAGTGGTATTCCGACAAGGCGCACAGCCCCGCCAGTTGCCCAAGGCTGATCGGCTCGGCCAGTTGCTGGTCGATGTACTCCACCAACTGCCGGCGCTGGTGCGCCGCCAGGCCGCCCTTGAGTCGCAACCCCTCACGCAGGCCGACCTGGCTGAGCAGGGTATGGTTGAGCATTTCAAAGGCCAGGCTGCTGGTCAGCAAGCGTTCTGCCGGTTCCTGCCAATTGAGGCGGATCAGTTGATGAAAACGTCGCGCTTGCTGTTCGTCTTCCAGAAAGGTGCTTTCGCGCAGTTGCAGGGCGCGGGGTTCACGGTCCAGCAGGGTGACGCAACCCAGGGCAAATTGCTCGGGGCTGAAGTACACATGGGCCAGGCGGATTTCACCATTGATCACCCAGGCCGACTGATGCTCGGCGGGCAGGATGCACAGCTTGTCGGGGCCGCCCTTGGTGCCGGGCTGGTTGCGCCGGAAAGTGCCGGTGCCGCCGGCCACATAGCAAGACAAGGTGTGATGGCTGGGCGCCTGGTAATCCTGGGCGTCGTGGTGGTTGCTCCACAAAGCTGCAGACAAGCCGTCCCCAAGCTCGGCAGACAGCTCCAGGCGAGCGTTGGGCGAGCTGTTCAGGGCTTTGAAGACTTGCAGGTTTTCCAGTGCAGACATGGGGCTCTCTCCGACGCCTTGCATCCTACTCCCGGCGGCTGGCGCTGTGATCCCTCGGCCCGACAAAAGCGCAAGAATCTGCAAGTGCCCAGCAGCAAGGCGGGGTGAAACTGTGGCTCAACCACCGGAGTGCGCCATGAACCTATCCCTGTATTTACTGACCGTTCTGATCTGGGGCACCACCTGGATTGCCCTCAAGTGGCAATTGGGCGTGGTGGAAATTCCGGTCTCGATCGTCTATCGCTTCGGCCTGGCGGCACTGGTGCTGTTTGGGCTGCTGTTGCTCAGCCGCAAATTGCAGGTGATGAACCGTCGGGGTCACCTGATCTGCCTGGCCCAGGGCTTGTGCCTGTTTTGTGTGAACTTCATGTGCTTCCTCACGGCCAGCCAGTGGATCCCCAGTGGCCTGGTGGCCGTGGTGTTCTCCACCGCGACACTGTGGAATGCGTTGAATGCGCGGGTGTTCTTTGGCCAGAAAGTTGCGCGCAATGTACTGCTGGGCGGCGGCCTTGGGTTGCTGGGGCTGGGGCTGCTGTTCTGGCCGGAACTGGTCGGGCACACGGCCAGCCCCGAAACACTGTTGGGCCTGGGCCTGGCGCTGCTGGGCACCCTGTGTTTCTCGGCAGGCAATATGCTGTCGAGCCTGCAACAGAAAGCCGGGCTCAGGCCGTTGACCACCAACGCCTGGGGCATGGCCTATGGCGCGTCGATGCTGGCGCTGTACTGCGTGGTCCAGGGCATTCCGTTTGAGATGGAGTGGAACACCCGCTATATCGGCTCGCTGCTGTACCTGGTGATCCCCGGTTCGGTGATTGGCTTTACCGCGTACCTGACCCTGGTCGGCCGCATGGGCCCGGAGCGGGCGGCGTATTGCACGGTGCTGTTCCCGGTGGTGGCATTGAACGTCTCGGCGCTGTTCGAGGGCTACCAATGGAGCGCCCCGGCGCTGGCCGGGTTGGTATTGGTGATGCTGGGGAATGTGCTGGTGTTTCGTAAGCCCAGGGCGGTCGCGCCTGTGAGCCCGCTTTTGCAACCGAAGCAAACCTAATGTGCAAGAAGATCTAATGTGGGAGCTGGCAGGCCAGCTCCCACAGTGTGATCCGCGTTACTTCAGGCCCAGGCGCTTGGCCATGCGCCCCAGGTTGGCGCGGTCCAGGCCCAGTTCGCGGGCGGCGCTGGCCCAGTTGTGCTGGTGGCGCTCCAGGCAGGCGCTGATCACTTGCCTTTGGTAGTGCTCGGTGGCCTGGCGCAGATCGCCAGTCACCACGGGGATTTCGCCAGGCTCCTCTATCAAGGGCGCAGAGTCATTGGGCAAGTCCAGGTCCTTGGCACTGAGGCTGAGGATCTTCGGTCGCTCGCGACAATTGCCCAGGGCCTTCAATGCGCTGCGGCCGATCAGGTGTTCCAGCTCGCGCACATTCCCGGGCCACCCATAAGCCAATAATGCCGCCTGGGCATCGCTGGTCAGGCGCAGGCTGCCCAGGCCCATGCGTGAACGGTTCTGTTCAAGGAAAAATCCGGCCAGCAACAACACGTCGCGCCCGCGTTCACGCAGGGCCGGCACTTGCAGGGGGTACACGCTCAAGCGGTGATAGAAGTCGGCGCGGTAGCGGCCGTTGCGCACCTCGGCGGCCAGGTCGCGGTTAGTGGCGGCGATCAGGCGCACGTCCACTTGATGCTCCTTATCCGAACCCAGCCGCTGCAACTGCCCGCTTTGCAGGACGCGTAACAGCTTGGCCTGGACCGTCAGTGACAACTCTCCCACTTCGTCGAGGAACAGGGTGCCACCGTTGGCCAATTCAAACTTGCCCCGACGCTCGTTCAGCGCGCCGGTAAACGCGCCGCGCACGTGGCCGAACAGCTCGCTTTCCACCAGGGTTTCCGGGAGGGCGGCGCAGTTGAGGCTGATCAGCGGCTTCTCCGCGCGGGGCGAGGCAGCGTGGATGGCCTGGGCCACCAGCTCCTTGCCGACCCCGGTTTCACCGGTAATCAACACGGTCAGGTCGCTGCCGCCCACCAGTTTGATTTCTTCCACCAGGCGCTTGTGGGTCTTGCTCTGGCCGATCATTTCCTTGTGCTGCTGGCCGCTGGCCTGGCGATAGATTTCCGCACGCTGGTGTTCGTCTTCGGCGCGCAGGGCCAGGTGCTCCATGCGTTCGGCCACATTGACCGTGGCGGCGGCGAGGCTGGCGAAGGCCTGCAAGGCGTCCAGTTCGACCCGGTCAAACCGCTCGGTGTCCAGGGCATCCAGGGTCAGCAGGCCCCAGGGATGGTCGTCGACAAACAGCGGGCAGCCCATGCAGTCGTGGACCTCCAGATGCCCGTGCAAGCCATCGACCAGGCCGTCGTAGGGGTCGGGCAGTTCGCTGTCACTGTCAAAGCGGGTCGGGCCGGGGCTGCTCAGCAGCACGGCAAAGCGCGGGTGTTCGCTGATCTTGAAGCGCCGGCCCAGGGTATCCGGGCTCAGGCCGTCCACGGCCAGGGGTACCAGCCATTCGCCGTCCAGGCGCAACAGCGCGGCGGCATCGCAGGGCAGCAGGGTGCGCATGGCTTGCAGCAGGCGTCGGTAACGCTCGCCTTCCGGCAGTTCACGGGACAGGTCAGCCACCAGTGGCAGCAGGGTGGTGAGCAGGGAATGTGCAGTCATAATGACTCCTTGTAGTCCTAATGACTATAAGGTGTAGGAAGTCATATTGACTATGTTTAATTTAAGTTGTTGATAAATAATGGTTTGTTAGTTGGCATGAATACTGATTGCTACAGGGTAATCATTCAGAAGCCTTAAAGGCTCAGGAGTCTCCCCATGCTTAGCGTTCAAGACCGTGCCATCATCAAGTCCACTGTGCCGCTGCTCGAAAGCGGTGGCGAAGCCCTGATCACCCACTTCTACCGCATGATGCTCTCCGAGTACCCCGAAGTGCGCCCGCTGTTCAATCAGGCCCACCAGGCCAGCGGCGACCAGCCCCGCGCCCTGGCCAATGGCGTGCTGATGTACGCCCGGCATATCGACCAACTGGATCAGTTGGGCGACCTGGTGGCCAAGATCATCAACAAGCACGTGGCCCTGCAAATCCTCCCGGAGCACTACCCGATTGTCGGCAACTGCCTGCTGCGGGCGATTTCCGAGGTGCTGGGTGACGAAATCGCCACCCTAGAAGTGATGAGCGCGTGGGGCGCGGCTTATGGTCAGTTGGCCGACATTCTGATCGGCGCAGAAAGCGCCATCTACGACGAAAAAGCCCAGGCCGTTGGCGGCTGGCGCGGGGCGCGTGCGTTTCTGCTGGTCAAGCGTGTGGAGGAGAGCAGTGAAATCGTCTCCCTGTACTTTGCCCCGGTGGACAATGGCCCGATCCTCGCCGCCGAGCCCGGCCAATACATCGGCCTGAAGCTGATCCTCGATGGCGAAGAAGTGCGCCGCAACTATTCATTGTCGGCGCGCACCGATGCGGGCCTGTACCGCATCAGCGTCAAGCGTGAAGCGGGCGGGCGCGTGTCCAATTACCTGCATGACCAGATGCACGTGGGCGCGACCATCGACCTGTTCCCGCCATCGGGGGAGTTCACCCTGGTGCCCAGCGACAAACCCCTGGTGCTGATCAGCGGCGGGGTGGGCATCACCCCGACCTTGCCGATGCTGGAAGCGGCCCTGGCCACCGAGCGCCCGGTGCATTTTATCCACTGCGCACGCAATGGCGGCGTGCATGCGTTCCGCGATTGGGTCGATGCCCTGGCTGCGCGCCATCCGCAACTGCAGCGCTTTTACTGCTATGCCGAAGACGACGGCATCAGCCCGGCGGCGGACAAGCTCGGTTTGCTGACCCAGGAGCAACTGGCGGCGTGGTTGCCCGAAGAGCGTGATGTGGATGCCTACTTCCTGGGGCCGAAGGGTTTTATGAGCGCGATCAAACGTCACCTCAAGGCGCTCGGTGTACCTGAGAAGCAGAGCCGGTATGAGTTCTTCGGGCCGGCGGCGGCGCTGGAATAAGCGGCCGCTCTTCAACACCGTATTGGCCTCTTCGCGAGCAAGCCCGCTCCCACATTTGATCTGTGAATACATTCAAATGTGGGAGCGGGCTTGCTCGCGAAGAGGCCCGAAAGACCACCACATTAATGTGTCGTTAACCCGCCTGCGCCTAAGATTGCGACGCCTACTGCTAAATTTTCACCACCTGTGTGTAAACTTGCGGCCATTGGCACACCCATCATTAGGCAAAGGGAAACGGGGATGATTGACGAAATGCGGTTGGGCCGTGAGCGGCGCTTCCTGGTGTTGCTGGGCATCATCTGCCTGGCGCTGATCGGTGGCGCGCTTTATATGCAGATAGTGCTGGGCGAAGCGCCATGCCCTTTGTGCATCTTGCAACGCTATGCCTTGTTGCTGATTGCGCTCTTTGCCTTTATTGGCGCGGCCATGCGCACCCAGCGCAGTGTCACGGTCTTTGAAGTGCTGGTCGTGCTCAGCGCCCTCGGTGGTGTCGCTGCCGCCGGGCACCATGTGTATACCCAGTTCTATCCGACCATCAGTTGTGGCGTCGATGTGCTGCAGCCGATTGTCGATGACCTGCCCCTGGCGAAGATCTTCCCCCTGGGCTTCCAGGTCGATGGTTTCTGCAGTACCCCGTACCCGCCGGTCCTGGGCTTGTCCCTGGCCCAGTGGGCGCTGGTGGCGTTTGTGTTGACGGTGATCCTGGTGCCCCTGGGCATTTACCGTAATCGCAAGCACAACGCTTAAATCGTCCTACAAAGCGCCCCTGTCCTGCTGATGCAGGCAGGGGCGTTTTTGTGTGTGGGCATTTTGTGAAGGGGTCATGACGCTGGACAAGATTGGCTGCGCGCAACGTGCGACACGTTGTCACACTGAGGGCGCCGCAGGACATTTCATACCCCATGGCACAGCGCTTAATCGACCATGGGTTGGGCGCTTTTGCCTGTCACTTTCCACCCTGGCCGACCCCGCGCGCGGCGTGCTCTACAGAACATCCGATGATGGGCGAATGCCTTGTTTTTAGCGGGCTTGCCTGGGGTTTGGCGACCCTGGAAGAGGTCTCTGGGTGCGACAGAATGGGCAATAACACGGCTTTTTTTGGGGTTTTTGTTGAGAATCAAACGCGATACGATCCCGAACCTTTGCAACAATGGCGCAGGATTATTGCTGGAAACGATAAAAATTATTTCTTTATAGGTCATGGTTTATACATCGCCAGCTAACTACAATCGCCCGCACTGAGTGTCCGGTGCTGCTCAACCCTGAGCAAATAGGGCGGTCGAGAGGCGGAAACAATGCTTCATGCGACCCCAGGTGCCGGCAGCCTTTCAACTATCCGCACCAAATGGAATTGGTCTGTAACAAGGCCTTTGACCAACGAAATCGAATAAGAATTCACCGCCAGACCTGGACGTGTCGATCAGCGCATGAAGCGCCGGGCAGGCCCTTATTCAATCGAAGAGAAATGCCAACCCTTGGCAGGGTGAAGTGTTGGCGATCAAAACCCAACTGCATTGCGCAAGCTGCTTTAGAGGTCGTGAGATGAGTAAAAACAGGTACACCCGATTACTAGGCATAGTGCCGCTTTTCGGCATGTTATTGCTGGGAGGCTGCAACTGGACGCTGCTCGACCCTGTGGGTCAGGTCGGCGTAGAGCAACGTAACCTGATCATCACGGCCACCTTGCTGATGCTGTTGGTCGTGGTGCCGGTGATCGTGATGACCTTCGCGTTCGCCTGGAAATACCGCGCGTCCAACACCAAGGCGACCTACGCGCCGAAGTGGTCGCACTCCACCAAGATTGAAATCGCGGTGTGGCTGGTACCTGTACTGATCATTATCGCCCTGGGTTACATCACCTATAAGTCGACCCACGAGCTGGACCCTTACCGTCCGCTGGAATCCGACGTGCCGCCAATCACTATCGAAGTGGTCGCGCTGGACTGGAAGTGGCTGTTCATCTATCCCGAGCAAGGGATCGCCACCGTCAACAAGATCGTGTTCCCGGCCAACACCCCGATCAACTTCAAAGTGACCTCGGATGCGGTGATGAACTCGTTCTTCATCCCGGGCCTGGGTGGTCAGATCTACGCGATGGCGGGCATGCAGACCAAGCTGCACCTGATTGCCAACCAGAACGCCGAGCTCGACGGTATCTCCGCCAACTACAGTGGCGCGGGCTTTACCGGCATGAAATTCAAAGCAATCGCCACCACCCAGGAAGACTTCAACGCCTGGGTACAAGAAGCCAAGAGCTCACCAAAACAGCTTGAAAAAGCTGAATACGAAGCCCTTGCCAAGCCAAGCCAGAACAACCCTGTAGAGCTGTACTCCTCGTACACGCCGGACCTGTTTCAGAAAATCATCGACAAGTATGAAGGGATGAAACCAGGCAAGCCGGTCAAGCACGAGAAGAAAGAAGTGGCTGCTGTGGAAGGGACGGACGCAAATTCGCATTCAGCTGCCGGGGCAGAGGAGTAAACGATGTTTGGTAAATTAAGTTGGGAAGCGGTCCCATTCCACGAGCCGATCGTGATGGTGACCATCGCCATGATCGCGCTGGGTGGTCTGGCACTGTTTGCGGCAATCACCTACTTCAAGAAGTGGACCTACCTGTGGACCGAGTGGCTGACGTCGGTCGACCACAAGAAAATCGGCGTGATGTACATCATCGTCGCCATGGTCATGCTGCTGCGTGGTTTTGCCGACGCCATCATGATGCGTACCCAGTTGGCCATGGCCACCGAGGGTTCGCCTGGCTACCTGCCGCCTGAACACTATGACCAGATCTTCACCGCCCACGGTGTGATCATGATCATCTTCATGGCGATGCCTTTCTTCACCGGCCTGATGAACCTGGCAGTGCCGCTGCAGATCGGTGCGCGTGACGTTGCGTTCCCGTTCCTCAACTCCCTGAGCTTCTGGCTGCTGGTTTCCGGCGTGGTGCTGATCAACCTGTCCCTGGGCGTCGGCGAATTCGCCAAGACCGGTTGGGTTGCCTATCCGCCGTTGTCGGGGCTGCAATACAGTCCGGGCGTGGGGATGGATTACTACATCTGGGCGCTACAGCTATCCGGGTTAGGTACGACGCTGACGGGGGTCAACTTCCTGGCCACCGTGCTGAAAATGCGTACCCCAGGCATGAAACTGATGGACATGCCGATCTTCACCTGGACCTGCACCTGGGCCAACGTTCTGATCGTGGCTTCGTTCCCGATCCTGACCGCTACCCTGGCACTGTTGACGCTTGACCGTTACATGGATTTCCACATTTTCACCAATGAACTTGGTGGCAATCCAATGATGTACGTGAACCTGTTCTGGGCATGGGGTCACCCTGAGGTGTACATCCTGATCCTGCCAGCGTTCGGTATCTTCTCCGAAGTGATCTCGACCTTTACCGGCAAGCGCCTGTTCGGTCACCACTCGATGGTCTACGCCTCGGGCGCGATCTCCGTACTGGGCTTCATGGTCTGGCTGCACCACTTCTTCACCATGGGTTCGGGGGCCAGCGTCAACGCCTTCTTCGGCCTGGCGACGATGCTGATTTCGATCCCTACGGGGGTGAAGCTATTCAACTGGCTGTTCACCATCTACCACGGCCGCCTGCGCTTCACCAGCCAGGTTCTGTGGACCCTGGGCTTCATGGTGACGTTCGCCATCGGCGGCATGACCGGCGTACTGCTGGCCATCCCGGGTGCTGACTTCGTGCTGCACAACAGCCTGTTCGTGATCGCGCACTTCCACAACGTGATCATCGGTGGTGCGGTATTCGGCTACATCGCTGGTTTCAGCTTCTACTTCCCGAAAGCGTTCGGCTTCAAGCTGCACGAAGGCTGGGGCAAGGCTGCGTTCTGGTTCTGGATCACCGGCTTCTTCGTCGCGTTCATGCCGCTCTATGCACTGGGCTTCATGGGCATGACCCGTCGTCTGAACGCCACTACCAACCCTGAGTGGGTGCCGTACCTGTACGTCGCCATGTTCGGTGCGGTGATGATCGCTGTCGGCATCGCCTGCCAGCTGATCCAGCTGTACGTGAGTATCCGTGACCGCAAGCAAAACGCCTGCGACTCCGGCGACCCATGGAATGCACACACCCTGGAATGGTCGACCTCGTCGCCACCGCCGTTCTACAACTTCGCTGTACTGCCGAAGGCCGAGACCATCGACCCGTTCACCGAAGCCAAGGAAAACGGTACTGCGTACCAGCGACCTGTGCGCTACGAACCGATCCACATGCCGAACAACACCGCCACTGGCGTGGTGATGGGCGCGCTGTTGACGGTCTTCGGTTTCGCGATGATCTGGCACATCTGGTGGCTGGCCATCGCTAGCCTGGCTGGCACCGTGATCTACTTCGTGATCCACGCGGCGCGTGATGATCAAGGCTACATGGTGCCGGTCGACGTGATCGAGCGCATCGAAGCCGAGCAGCACGCTCGCCTGGTAGCCGAGAAGAAGATTCCGGCCAACCGTGTTGAAACCTCGTTGGAACAGGCTTAAACCATGTCGAACTTAGTGACCAATGCTGGACACGCCCATGTCGATGACCATGGGCACGATGACCATCACCACGACTCGGGCGAGATGACCGTATACGGTTTCTGGCTCTACCTGATGACCGACTGCATCCTGTTTGCGTCGATCTTCGCGGTGTACGCGGTACTGGTAAACAACGTAGCGGGTGGCCCGTCGGGCCACGACATCTTCGAACTGAATTACGTGCTGGGCGAAACCGCCTTGCTGCTGTTCAGTTCGATCACCTACGGCTTCGCCATGCTGGCGTTCTTCCGTGGCAACAAGGCAGGCGTGCTCAAGTGGCTGGGCCTGACCTTCCTGCTCGGCCTTGGCTTTATCGCCATGGAGATCAACGAGTTCCACCTGCTGATCTCCGAAGGCTACGGCCCTAGCCGCAGCGGCTTCCTGTCGGCGTTCTTCACCCTGGTCGGTACCCACGGTCTGCACGTAACCGCCGGTCTGATCTGGATGGCGATCATGATGTACCAGGTCAACAAGCATGGCCTGACGTCGACCAACAAGACCCGCCTGAGCTGCCTGAGCCTGTTCTGGCACTTCCTGGACGTGGTCTGGATCTGCGTCTTCACCGTTGTCTACTTGATGGGGACTCTGTAATGGCTAATGCACACTCCCATGACAGCCATGATGCGAGCCACGGCAGCGTAAAGTCTTACGCTATCGGCTTCATCCTGTCGGTGATCCTGACGATCATCCCGTTCGGCCTGGTGATGTACCCAACCTTGCCGAAGGCCACGACACTGGCCATCGTGCTGTTGTTCGCGGTGATCCAGGTGGTTGTCCACCTGTATTACTTCCTGCACCTGGATCGCTCCCAGGCCCAGCGCAACAACGTGATTGCGTTTGTGTTCACGGCCATTGTGATCCTGCTGCTGGTTGGCCTGTCGTTGTGGATCATGTTCAGCATCCACACCTACATGATGGCGAAGTGAGGTAAGACCCGATGTCGCTTAAGCACTTTATCCAAATCACCAAACCGGGGATCATTTTCGGTAACGTGCTTTCTGTGGCAGGCGGTTTCTTCCTGGCCTCCAAGGGGCATGTCGATCTGGCCATCTTCCTGGCGGCAATGATCGGCACTTCCCTTGTTGTGGCGTCCGGTTGCGTGTTCAACAACTGCATCGACCGTGACATCGATATCAAGATGGAGCGCACCAAGAATCGCGTGCTGGTCCAGGGCCTTATCTCCCTGAAACTGGCACTGATCTTCGCGACCGTCCTCGGTGTTGCCGGCGTGGCATTGCTGTACACGGTGGCCAATCCGCTGGCGGCGTTGTTTGCCGTGATCGGTTTTGTCATCTACGTCGGCCTCTACAGCCTGTACCTCAAGCGCAAGTCGGTTCACGGCACGCTGGTGGGCAGCCTGTCGGGGGCGATGCCGCCGGTGATTGGTTATGTGGCTGTGACCAATAGCTTCGACATGGCTGCGCTGGTGCTGCTGGTGATGTTCAGCCTGTGGCAGATGCCGCACTCCTACGCCATTGCGATCTTCCGTTTCAACGACTACCTGGCGGCTTCGATTCCGGTATTGCCGGTCAAGCGTGGCATCCAGGTGGCGAAGAAACACATCCTGCTGTACATCCTGGCCTTCCTTGTGGCGACCTTGATGTTGACCTTCAGTGGTTATGCCGGCATGAGCTACCTCGCCGTCGCCGCGGCCATGGGCATGTACTGGTTGTACATGGCCTGGACCGGCTACAAGGCGGTGGATGACACTGTCTGGGCGCGTAAGTTGTTTGTCTTCTCGATCTTCACCATTACGGCTTTGAGCGTGATGATGTCCCTGGATTTCCAGGTGCCGAAAGAGTTGTTGCTGACTTACGCCCACTGAGTTGGGATGTCATGAAAAGCCCCGCCTTTGAGAGAAGAGCGGGGCTTTTTTGTGGGGTGGGGGTTGGTATGGGTACATATCCATTTCTGCGGTAACGGCGGCTATTGGTTCCGCTCTTACAGCGGGTCACTTTTGGAAAAGAGCCCCAAAAGTAACCAAAAGGGCTCTTGCCCCACCACTCGGTGCCTCGCCTAGGCTCGGCATGCCCGCAGTCAGGCATTGCTCCGTGGGCCCGCCGCGATCGGCCATCCATGGCCGTGTCGCGGCTACCCCGGCATCCATGCCGGGGTGCCCACTGCGCAATACCTGCCTGCGGCCATCGTGGTTTAACGGGGCGCCTAAGATCAAGATCAAAAGCCAGATCAAAAGCAGAGCAACAGCAACAGCAAAGCCGGGGTGCGAAGCTGCCTTCCCCTGTGGGAGCTGGCTTGCCTGCGATGGCGGCAGGTCAGTCAATAGATTTATCGACTGATACACCGTGGCCCCCCCAAATTAATGTCGGATGAGGGGCATGCCGAGTCTAGGCGAGGCACCGAGTGGTGGGGCAAGAGTGTTTTGCTTACTTTCGCGCTCTACAAAAGTGAGCCGCTGTAAGAGCGGAACCAATAGCCGCCATTACAAAAAACGGATATGTACTCAATCAAGACCTATTGCTGAGCAATGCTATACCCATCAAACGCCGTCTGCTGTTGCAGCGCCGTCACAATACTCTTGCGCGTCAAAGGCTGCTCGGCACCGGAGTTATCCACAAAGCTTTCACTCTCAAGCTCCGCCTCATCCCCTTCACCCACAAAACTAAAGCCCAAAAACTCCAGCGCCTCGCGGTCAACATTGAGCTTGGAGCGCGGCGTGCGCATCGGCAGGGTCACGCTGATCCCGTCCTTGCTGATCACAAACACCTCAACTTCCTTCTTCGCCCGCGCAGCCTTGCCCTTGCCGACGCTCGGGTTGCTGATGGCCTGGTGGGTCTGGTTCAACACCTTGAGCGCCAGGCCATACACCAGTTCCTGGAACTCGGGGTCGTCCTTGAAGCTGGAAAGGATTCGGCTGATCGAAAACTTGCTGCTCAGGTCTTCCAGGGCTGCGTTGTCGGCGGCTTCGGCGTCTTTGAGCTGCTTGAGCTGGCCCATCAGGTCATAGGCCTGGTCATCGTCAAAGGCATCGTGGGCCTGGCGGATGGCGACGCGCAATTCGCGGATCTGGTCGCTTTCCTTGGAGGTGTGGAACGCGTCCAGCACCATTTCACTGATGTTCTTGGCCGCTGGCACATGCTGTGAAAGATTGATGGCGTTTTCGTATTCAGCTTTGGACTGCAAAGTGACTACGGATTCTTCAGTACGGGAATCTGACATTGAAATTTCACTACTTCTGTAAGCGGGGAGACGGGAAAAACGTCGGGCATTTTCAAGGGCCGGGGTAGCAAGGTCAAGGCGGCACTCTGCCTTCATCGTCATCCGCGCTTACAGTTCCTGCATCTCCTGCAATTGCGCCTCCAGCGTTTCCCGCAGCCCGCTATCCCGTCGGGCGATAAACACCAGTTGCGCCGAGTCCTGCGCGTGCTCGCCGCTGGCCAGGCTGAACTGGCTGCGGTTGCCCACATGTTGCAACCAGAAGGGTTGCTCATTGCCCTGTAAATGCACCAGGCCTTTAAGGCGGAACAAGTCCTTGGGCAGTTGCCCCAGCCAATCGCGCAGGGCTTTGGCCGGCAGGGCCTGGGTGGCTTGCCAGGTCCAGCTTTCGAAGAGTTCGTGGTGCGGCGTCGGCACGGGAGTGAAGCCGTTGCGCGGGGTGCGCTCGCCCAGCAGCAGGGCATCGGGGATCTGCGCCTGCACGGTGCTGATCACGCGTGTGCGGGCACCGATAGTTGCGCGCAGGCTTTGCAGTTCGGCGGCGCTGACCAGGTCGGCTTTGTTCAGCAGCACCAGGTCGGCACAAGCCACCTGAGCGCGGGACAAGCGTGCGAACTCACCTTCCAAGGCGCCATAGCCGCTGGCGTCCACCAGGGTGATCACCGTATCCAGATGCAGGTGCGCCTTGAGCTGTGGATAACCCAGGGTTTGCACAATGCGTTGCGGGTCGGACACACCGCTGCACTCGATGACGATACGGTCCAGGCGGGGGCGCAGTTGGCTCAGGCTCACCAGCTGCGCCAGCAGGTCCTCTTGCACGGTGCAGCAGATGCAGCCGTTCTGCAGGCTGAACACGGCGTCGGTGACTTCGGCGATGATCGCCGCATCGATGTTCAGCTCGCCGAAGTCATTGACGATCACCGCCATGCGCCCATGTTGCGGCTGCTGGGCGATGCGGTTGAGCAGGGTGGTCTTGCCTGCGCCGAGAAAGCCCGAAACTACCGTGACTGCAATGCTCTCGCTATTCATTCGATCACCGGCGGCAGGCCTTGCCACACGGCTTGCAGCGCCGTGCCTTCAAAGGTGTTGAGGCGGTCGTACACCGGCCGACCATCGACCAGGGTCAGCAGCACCTGGGTCTGGTGGATGTAGTTGCGCGCCGGCTGGGCGAACAGGTCACGGTCGATCACGATCAGGTCGGCGCACTTGCCCACCTCCAGGCTGCCGGTGGAGTGCTCCAGGCCCATGGCGTGGGCGCCGTTGAGGGTCGCCACTTGCAGTGCCTGTTCCAGGGTGATCGGCTCGCCGAAGCAGTCTGGTTCCTGGTTCCAGGGGTTCTGCCGGGTGACCATGGTTTCCAGGGCCAGCCACGGGTCAATCGAGGCCACCGGCCAGTCGGTGCCCATTACCGCCAGGCCGCCTTCGGCCAGCACACCTTTGAAGTCGTAGATGCGCTTGAGGCGCTCGGCGCCATAACCGGAGCGGGCGCCGCTGGCAAACGGCGTCGGGTACCAGGCCGCCGGGGAGAACTCGGCGATCACATTCAGCGCCTTGAAGCGCTTGAGGTTGCCCGGATGCAGCAACGTGCTGTGGGCGCATTGGTGACGAATGCCGCTGTCACCGTTGACCCGCCGCGCTTCGGCGACCGCATCAAGGAATACATCGGAAGCGCCGTCGCCGGTGCAGTGAGCGATCACCCGCAGGCCACGGCGGTCCATGTCCACCACCATGTCGGTGATATGTTCCGGGGTCAGGTTGAGCTTGCCGCGCCAGGTGGAGTCGGCCGCCCAGGGGGTCATCAGGTACGAAGACTTGGGCTCCACGGTGCCGTCGAAGTGGAATTTCACCGCGTTGGCGTTCAGCCGCGCGCTGCGATAGTAGTGACGCTCGCCGCCGAGCAGTTCCCAGCGCCGGCGCACCGGGAAGATATCGTCCTGCCAACTGATCGCGGCTTCCACGCGCAGGCTCAATTCGCCCGCATCGTCCAGCTCCTTGAGGGCGTCCAGGCGCCGCTCGCAGACGTGAACATACTTGGTCGCGGTAACGCCACGCGAGCTCTGGAAATGCACGCCGTCGCGATAGGCCCGGCGCAGCACCGCCACCGGGGTCGGCGGCATGGCCGCGTGGATCAGCGCGTAGGCACCGTCGATCATCAGGCCGTTGGGCTCGCCGCTGAGTTCGTCGCGCTCCATATAGCCGTTGCGCGGGTCGGCGGTGTGGCGGTCGATGCCGGCCAGTTTCAAGGCGCAGGAGTTGACCATCATGGTCCCCCACATACGGTCCAGCAGCGCCACCGGGCGGTCCGGCATGATGCTGTCGAGCCATTCGCGCCCTGGGGTCAGCTCGGCTTCGCGGAAGGTGTAGCGCACCCAGTATTGGCCGTAGATCCAGCCATCGCCGGGGTGGGCATCGGCGTAGGCGTGGATCGCCGCCGCCAGTTGTTCGGGGGTGGGATCTTCGATGCCCACATCCAGGTCATCGCTGTAGCGTGGCGCCAGGGCGAGGTCGGGATGGGTGTGCATATCGTGCAGGCCGGGCATGCAGAATGCGCCCAGCAGGTCATGTTGGCGGGTCTGCGGGCCGATCAGGTGTTGCAGGTCGGCGAATGTACCGACTGCGATAAAACGTCCCCCGCGAATCGCCACCGCGTCGGCCCACGGCTGGGCCGGGTCGAGGGTGTAGAAGCGGCCGTGGTGCAGCACTAGGTCAGCGTGCTCGCCGACAACGGAGTGGGTGGAAGTGAATTGGTCGGAAGCGGTCACGGGGGAAACCTCAATATTCAGAAGCGGCGACGATCAAAGGGTGGGAGCTGGCTTGCCTGCGATGGCATCACCGCGTTGTGCCTGTGGGACCGAGTTGCCCGCATCGCGAGCACGCTCGCTCCCACATAAAGCTCAGCGGTTGGCGCGCAGGCCCTCGACAAACCCGGCAATCCGCTGGCAAGCGTCTTTGAGGGTGTCGTCGGCGACGGTAAAGGAGATGCGCACAAAGCCTTCGGCACTGGCGCCAAACGCCTGGGCATCGAGCACCGACACCCCGGTGGCGCGGAACAGCTGCCAGGCAAAGTCCATGCTCGACAGCCCGGTGCGGCGCACGTCCACCAGCATAAACATGCCGGCCTGTGGCACCCGGCAATCAAGGTCGGCGATGCCACCCAGGCCGGCCACCACCAGGTCGCGCCGGCGGCGATACACCGTGCGCGCGTCGCTCACCACCTCGTCATCCAGCTCCAGGGCCTTGATCGCCGCTTCCTGGATAAACCCGGGCAAGCCATAGAGCATGCACAGCAGCAGGTTATCCAGGTGGCCGACCAACGCGGTCGGCGCCACCACCCAGCCCACGCGCCAGCCGGTCATGGCGTGGGTTTTCGACAGGCTGTTGAGCACCACGGTGCGCTCGGCCATGCCTGGCAGCGAGGCAATGCTCAGGTGCGGCTGGTCGTAAGTGATCTGGCCGTAGACCTCATCGGAAATTACCCACAGGTCGTGCTCACGGGCGACTTCGGCCACCCACTCCAGCTCTTCACGGCTGTAGACGTTCCCGGTGGGGTTGCACGGCGTGGCCAGGGCAATGCCCCGGGTCTTGGCGGTAATGGCTTTTTCCAGGGCCGCGCGGGTCAGGCGAAAGCCGTTGGCTGCCGGTTGCTCGATGGTCGCGATGCGCGCCCCGGAAGCGTGGATGCACGCCTCATAGGTCAGGTACATCGGCTCCGGCACCAGCACTTCGTCGCCATGGCTGAACAGGCACAGCGAGGTGGCGAACAGGCCGTTTTGCGCACCGGCCACCAGGGCCACGTTATCGGCGTGTACGGCGATGCCTTGCAGACGGCTTTGCTTGGCCGCAATCGCCTCGCGCAGGGCCGGTCGGCCGAGGACATGGGTGTAGTGAGTGTCGCCGGCGCGCAGGGCGTCGACGGCGGTTTCGCAAATGGCACTGGCGGTGGCGAAGTCGGGATCGCCGACGCTCAACACAATCACATCTTCGCCACGGCCACGGGCTTCGACGGCCGCGTAGTGAATATCCCAGGCGCTAACGGACTCGCCACTAATGCGCTCGACAAACGGTGAATAACGCATCCTTGTTCTCCTAAAATTGATTCAAGCCTGGCGCTGCGGGACTTTGCCCCAGCGCGAGAAGACGTGTTCGATCACGAACGCCAGGACAATGTAGATCACCGCCACGGCCAACAGTGGCTCATACACCCGCAGCGTCTGCGCCCGCACCAGGTTGGCGGCGCCGAGCAGGTCGGTGACGGCCACGGTGGAGGCCAGCGCGGTCGCCTTGAGCAGCAACACGGTTTCGCCCACCAGGGTCGGCTTCACCAGCTCCAGGGCCCGTGGCAACCAGACCCGGCGCAGTACCATCAGGCGCTTCATGCCAAACGCCCGCGCCGCTTCCAGCTCGCCCCGTGGCACCGCACGCAGGGCGCCGCGCAGCACTTCGCCGACATACGCGCCGACACACAGAATCAGGGCCAGGGCCACGTACCAGAAGCCTTCACGCAAATACGGCCAGAGGAAGCTGCCGCGAATCAGCGGGTAGCTGGCAAACACGCTGCCCACGCCGTAATACAGGATGTAGATCTGCACCAGCAGCGGCGTGCCTCGGAACACCGCGGTATAGGCGCGCAACGGCCCACTGATCAGCGGGTTGGACGACAAGCGCCCCAAGGCCACCAGCACCGCCAGCAAAAAGCCAAACACCCCGGACAAGGCCAGCAACTTCAGGGTGATACCCAGGCCGTGCAGCAGCTCGTTGCCAAAACTGTTGATCCATGAAAAGTCCATCGGCTGCGCTCCTTAGTGCTGCGGCATCCAGCGGTTGATCCGTCGCTCGAACACCCGGAAGGCGCCGTTGGAAATCAGGGTGATGATGAAATACACCGCCGCCACCGCCAGGTAGAACACCAGGTAATGCTTGGTGGAGCCGGCCGCCTGTTTGCCCACCGAGAGCAACTCGCTGTAGCCGACGATGCTGATCAGTGCGCTGTCCTTGACCAGCACCAGCCACAGGTTCGACAGACCGGCCATGGCAAACGGCAACATGCTCGGCAGCAACACCCGGCGCACCAGCAGCCAGCGCTCGATGCCAAAGGCCCGAGCCGCTTCCAGCTGGCCGACGGGAATGGCCTGGATCGCGCCGCGAATGATCTCCGCGGAGTACGCGCCCTGAACGATGCCCAGCACCAGCACGGCGGCGATAAAACCGTTGACCGTCACGCTGTCGCGGCCCATGGCGGCCATCGCCATATTCAGCAGGTCGGTGCCGGCGTAATACAGCAGCAAAATCAGCAGCAGCTCCGGCACCGCGCGGTACAGCGTGGTGTACAGGTTGGCCAGGCGCACCATCCAGCGTGGGCCCTTGAGCTTGATCATGGCCACCAGCAAACCGATGCCCAGGCCCAGCACAAAAGCCCCGGCGGAAATCTGCAAGGTCACCACCGCGCCCTGGAGCAGCGCGTTGAGCCAGCCGTCGGCGACGAACAACTGGGTGAGTTCGGACAAAGAAATCATGGCGCGTTCCGTTGGACGTTATTGCGCGGAAATATCGACGCTGAAATAGCGGCTGCGAATTTTGTCGTAGGTGCCGTCGGCCTTGATTGCCGCCAGCGCGGTGTTGAGCTGCTCGCGCAGGCGGTCGTCACCCTTGCGCACGGCGGCACCGATACCGGAACCGAACAACGGGTCTTTGGGCGCCAGGCCCTTGTCAGCCAGGCCACTGCCGGCATTGGACTTGAGCATCGGCTCGATGGTCAGCGCGTCGGCCAGCATCACGTCGATGCGCCCGCTTTGCAGGTCGGCGGTCATGTCGTCCTGGGTGTTGTAGTAGCGCAGGGTCGAGCCCTTGGCGTAGTAGGTCTTGAGGTAGGTGGCGTTGGAGGTCGAGCCCTGCACACCAATCAACTTGCCCTTTAGACCTTCGGGGGTGGTGACCAGGTCCAGGCTTTTGTCGGCGACCCACATGGCCGGGGTCTGGTAGTAGGGGGCGGTAAAGGCGATGACCTTTTCGCGCTCTTCGGTGATGCTTAGGGAGTTGAGGATCACGTCGATCTGGCTCGATTGCAGCGCCGGGATCAAACCGTCCCAGGACACTTCCTTGAGCGGGCATTGGGCTTGCAGGCGTTCGCACAGGGCCTTGATCAGGTCTGGTTCGAAACCGCTCCAGGCGCCATTGCCGGCTTTTTCGGAGAACGGCGGGTAGGGTTCCAGGGCGATGCCGAACACTATTTTTTCGGCGGCCACTGCGCTGTGGGAAAGCACGGCGAGCACGCAGCCGGCGGCGAGGGATTTCAGAGAGTTATGCATGGCTTGACCCTTTCGAAGTTATTGTTTTGAAGGATGGAAGCGGCAGTTCAAACGCGATTGTCCTGGGCCATGACGAACTGGCGGCAACGCTCGCTGGTGGGGTTCTGGAAGACTTGCTGGGGCGTGCCTTCTTCTTCAACCAATCCCTGGTGCAAAAACATGACCTTGCTCGATACATCCCGGGCAAACGCCATTTCGTGGGTGACGAGGATCATGGTGCGGCCTTCTTCGGCGATGCCCTGGATCACCTTCAGCACTTCGCCGACCAACTCCGGGTCGAGGGCCGAGGTGGGTTCATCCATCAGCAATACACGCGGGCGCATGGCCAGGGCGCGGGCGATGGCCACGCGCTGTTGCTGACCACCGGAGAGGAAGGCCGGGAAGGTATCGCGCTTGCTCGCCAGGCCGACTTTTTCCAGCAGGTGCTCGGCGTGGGCGATGGCGTCCTTGCGGTCTTCACCCAGCACATACACCGGTGCTTCGATGACATTTTCCAGCACGGTGCGGTGGGGCCACAGGTTGAAGCTCTGGAACACCATGCCCAGTTGCGTGCGCAGGCGTGCCACCTGGTCGGGATCGGCGATCAGCGGGTTGCCGGCGCGGTCCTTTTTCAGGCGCACTTCTTCGCCATTGATGCGCAGGCTGCCGCTGCACGGGATCTCCAGCAGGTTGATGCAACGCAGCAGGGTGCTTTTGCCCGAACCGCTGGAGCCGATCAGCGACACCACATCGCCTTCGTTGGCGCGCAGGGAAATGCCTTTGAGAACATGGTGCGCGGCATAGCTCTTGTGCAGAGCATCAATGGCGACCACCGGGGTGACTGGGTTCAAGGGTTATCCCTCTTTATTTTTGTAGATTAGGCAGTTTTCTGCAGGAGCCGGCTCCTGCGCAAAGCTGCACAGGCATGCAGTGATGAGGATCGAGAATAGCCACTGGCCACATGAGGTCAATCGAGCATTTTTCGCTCGATATTGAAATTTAATTCAACTGTCCCGCTCGCCAGTGGCTATGTCTGACGGCTGATTCCGGCTATTGTGCGGGTATCTTCGAGCAGGTGAACATCCATGCGTTACCCCTCCATGACCGCCTTGCGGGCGCTGGACGCGGTGGCTCGGCTGGGCAGCGTGTCCGAGGCAGCCGCCGAGCTGAACCTCACCCCCAGTGCCATCAGCCACCAGATCAAGAGCCTGGAACAGACCCTGGGGTTTGCCCTGACCGAGCGCACCGGGCGCAATATCCGCATCACCTGGCAGGGCGAGCGCTATGCCCGGGATATCCATGGGCTGCTGGCCAATATCCTTGAAGCCGGGCAGCGTTTCGATGGCCAGCAGGTCAGCGGGCGCCTGTGTATCAGCAGCCCGGCGGGGTTTGCTACCTATTGGCTGTGCACCCATATCGCCGACTTCCAGGCACTTTATCCACAGGTCGAACTGCACCTGATATCACCGCGCACCCCGGACGACACCAGCGACCACGGCGCCGACCTGTTTATCGCCTACGGCATGGGCGACTGGCCTAACCAGCATGTGCAGAAGATCGTCTCGCTGCGTTATTTCCCGGTGTGCAGCCCGCGCCTGGTCAACACCATGGGCGGCCTGAAGAACCCGGAACACCTGGCGGGCGCACCGCTGCTGCATATGATCGACTACTCCGACTGGCGCGTATGGCTGGCCGCCGCCGGGGCGCCGAATGTGGATGTGCAGCGTGGCATCGTGTTTGCCGATGCGCACTTTGTGCAGTCGGCGTGCATCGCCGGCCAGGGCATCGCCATGGGCGACAACCTGATCAGCGGCGAGGCCCTGGCCAGGGGCTTGCTGGTGCGTCCGTTCGAGACCGAGATCGAATCCAACCGTGGCTATTACCTGGTGGCCGATCACCAGAAAGTCGAGCGCCCGGTGGTGCAGGCGTTTGGCGAGTGGGTGAAGTCGCAGCTGGGCGGTGGGCTGTAGTGCGCGGCAATCCGTGAATTTTTTTTGCCAATGGCCGGCAAATTTTTTGCTTGTCCGCCCTCGGGGCGCCCCCTAAGGTCCGACCAATCGACACAGAACAATAAGAAGGAAATGAGCAATGACCACCTGTGCCCAGTCCCTGGTTCGCCTGCTGGAAGGTTATGGGGTAGATACCGTGTTCGGCATCCCCGGTGTGCACACCGTCGAGCTCTATCGCGGCCTGCATGGCAGCCGTCTGCGGCATGTCAGCCCGCGCCATGAGCAGGGCGCCGGGTTTATGGCCGACGGCTACGCCCGCGCCAGTGGCAAGCCGGGCGTGTGTTTCATCATTACCGGCCCCGGCATGACCAATATTCTGACCGCCATGGGCCAGGCCTATGCCGACTCGGTGCCGATGCTGGTGATTTCCACCACCAACCGCCGCGAACATCTGCGCCTGGGCCACGGGCATCTGCACGAGCTGCCGGACCAGCGGGCGATGGTCGCCGGTGTGTGTGCCTTCAGCCATACCCTGCAATCACCGGAGCAATTGCCGGAACTGCTGGCCCGCGCCTTCGCGGTGTTCAAGTGCGCGCGCCCGCGCCCGGTGCATCTGGAAATCCCCCTGGATGTGCTGGAGATGCCGGCCATCGACCTCAACCTGATGCCTCGCAGCCTGCCCGGCGCCCCGGCTCCGGCGCCGGCCTCGCTGCGGGCGGCGCTGAGCCTGCTCAATGAAGCGCGGCGGCCGCTGATCCTCGCCGGCGGCGGTGCCCGTGATTGCGCTGAGGTGTTGCAGCAACTGGCCGAACGCCTGCAAGCGCCGGTGGCCCTGACCACCAATGCCCGTGGCCTGCTGCCCATGGGGCACCCGCTGTTGCTGGATGGTGTGCAGTCGTCCAGGCATGGCCGCTCGTTGTTTGACGAGGCCGATGTGATCCTCGCCGTGGGCACTGAATTGGGAGAAACCGACTACGACTTCTTCGGCCTTGGCCCACTGAAATTCAAGGCACCGCTGATCCGCCTGGATATCGACCCGATGCAAGTCATGGGCGTGCAACGCGCCCATGTCGGGCTGCTGGGCGATGCCCGCGAAGGCTTGCAGGCGTTACTGGCTGCGGTCAGCCCGCCAGCGCCGAGCGGGCGTTGGGCACAGGACAGCGTGCAGCGCGTCAACCGTTTGGAACGCGAGAGCTGGAACGCCAAGCAACAGGGGCTGCAAGGCTTGCTGGACCTGTTGCGCGACAGCCTGGTCGACCCGCTGATCGTCGGCGACTCGACCCAGCCGGTGTACCAGGGCGCGGTGGGCTACCAAGCGCCGGCGGCCAACAGTTGGTTCAACGCCGGCACCGGCTACGGCACCCTCGGCTACGGATTGCCAGCGGCCATTGGTGCCAAGCTGGCCAAGCCCGAACGGCCAGTGGTGGCACTGGTCGGCGATGGCGGCCTGCAGTTTGCCAGCAACGAACTGATCGCGGCCCGCGAGGCCGGCATCGGTGTGATCCTGGTGGTGTGGAACAACCAGTGCTACGGCGAGATCCGGGACTATATGCAGGCCCGGGAAATCGCGCCGCTGGGGGTGGATATCCTGACCCCGGACTTTGCCGCGATGGCCCGCAGCTGCCACGTCGCCTATCACACGGCCGACACGCCACAGGCCTTGCACGGGTTGTTGCAAACCCTGGTCGACAGCCGTCAACCGGTGATGATCGAGCTCGACGCCGCGCACTACCTGCAAAACGCCTGAACCGCCCTCGGCCTGATCCATATCAACGGGCTCCCCTCGAAAATCCGCTACAACAAACCGGGGCTTACAAAGCCCCGGTTGTCCGCCTGATGACCTCATAAAAACGCAGACAAACCTGTACCCAGGGGCCAACCCCCCGGCCAGGTTATTAAAGGAATAATGCGATGGCCCTTTCTCTGTCACGTTTGGCCTGGATGGGGGCGACGCTGTGTCTTGCGCTTCCCCTGCACGCCAACGAACCCGCCAAACCCGATACCGAACTGATTGCCCAGGGCAAATACGTTGCCCAACTGGGTGACTGCATCGCCTGCCACACCGCCAAGCAAGGCCCCGAGATGGCGGGTGGCCTGGAGCTGAGCACGCCCATGGGCATCATCTACTCCAGCAACATTACCCCGGACCGCGAGACCGGGATTGGTGCCTATACCTTCGAACAGTTCGACCGTGTGATGCGTGAAGGCGTGACGCCGGCGGGTATGAACCTGTACCCGGCGATGCCGTATCCGTCCTACGCGAAGATGAGCGAAGAGGACATGCGTGCCTTGTTCGCCTACCTGATGCACGCCGTCGAGCCGGTGAAACAGGCCAACCTCGAAGCCGACATGGGCTTCCCGTTCAACCAGCGCTGGGGCCTGGCGTTGTGGAATTTCATGTTCCTCGACAAGCAACCGTTCCAGCCCGACCCGGCCCGGGATGCCGTGCTCAACCGGGGCGCCTATCTGGTCCAGGGCCTCGGCCACTGTGGCTCGTGCCACACCCCGCGCGGTATCGCCTTCCAGGAAAAAGCCATGAGCGACGCCGGCAGCAGCGGCGAGCATTACCTGGGCGGGGAAACCGTCGAGCATTGGCGCGCCTTGAGCCTGCGCAACCTATGGACGGTGCAAGACACCGTGCAACTGCTCAAGACCGGGCAGAACCGCTTTGCCACGGTATCGGGCAACATGGTGGACGTGATCCGGCACAGCACCCAGCACTTCACGGATGCTGACCTGACGGCCATTGCGACCTATCTCAAATCCCTGCCACCGGGCAAGGATGACCTGCCGATGCCGGCCGTCGCCAAAGGCCCGGCCGAACTGCCCAAGGACTTGTTCACCAGCCGTGGCGGCCTGGGCTATATGCAGTTCTGCAGCGATTGCCACCGCAGCGATGGCGCGGGCGTGAAGGGCCTGTTCCCGGCATTGGCCGGCAACACCGGCGTGGTTGCCAGCAACCCGACCTCGTTGCTGCACATCACCCTGACCGGTTGGGAAACCGCCGAGACCGCCGCCCATCCACGGGTCTACACCATGCCGGGCTTTGCCAGGCTTGCGAACAACGAAGTGGCGGAAATCCTCACCTTTGTGCGCACACGCTGGGGCAACGAAGGCACGCCGATCAGCACCGCCCAGGTGAAGAAAATGCGTGACCAACTCAACCCGGTGAGCACCGACTCCTCGGCGTTCGAGACGCCGCGCCTGGCCAACCTGCTGGCAGCATCCAATGCCGATCAAGTGGTCCGCGGCATGCGCCTGCACCTGCAAACCAAGGAACTGCTGCCAGACAATGTCGGCAACGCGCTGAACTGCACCAGTTGCCATCTCAACGCTGGCACCGTGGCAGATGGCTCGCCGTTTGTGGGCGTGTCGGCCTTCTTCCCCAGCTACGCCCCACGTGCCGGCAAGGTGGTGAGCCTGGAGGAGCGCATCAACGGCTGCTTCCGCCGCTCGATGAACGGCAAGCCAATACCGCCTCAATCGGCGGATATGCAGGCGATGGTGGCGTACTTCGACTGGATGAAAAACAACACCAAGCCCGAGGATAAAGTCCCTGGCCGTGGTGTCGGCAAGATCGACCCGGCCATCAAGCCCGACCTGGCCAATGGCGAGCAGGTCTACGCCAAGCAATGCGCGGTGTGCCACGGCAGCGACGGCGAGGGCCTGGCCCGTGCCGACGGCAGCCTGGTGTACCCACCGTTGTGGGGCGACCAGTCCTTCAACATCGGCGCTGGCATGGCCCGCACCTACACAGCGGCCGCGTTCGTCAAACGCAATATGCCGATCGGCTTCCACGAGAAATTCCCGTTGGGCCAGGGCGGCTTGTCGGACCAGGAAGCGGTAGACGTTGCCGCCTACTTCTCGCAAAAGCCACGCCCGGACTTCCCGGACAAGGTGAAGGACTGGCCGAACGGTGGTAAGCCGGTGGACGCGCGTTACTGACCTCAACCCTGTAGGGGCCGACTTGTCGGCTCCTACAGCGCCAGCCTGAATTCCCGGCTCATCCGTATACCCAGGGCGTTGGCCAATGTCGGCCATTGGCGATCCGCAGGTGGCCGTCGCATTGGACGTGCGCCGCCCAATGTTCTGCCTGGAGCAATCAGCATCCGTAGCCAATCGATGCCTTTGGCGGCGATATGGGCTATGTCCGGTTCCAAACCCAGTACCTGCAGCACAGACAGACCGAGGGTGACAGCCGCAGCGCCTCGCTCCAGAGCCTGCTGGGTCATCTGCGACATGCCGGCGCGTCGAGCTGTGCCAGGCATTTCTCCAGAATATCCAAGCCTTCCTCCAACACCGCCGGCTCGATGGTCAGCGGGGCCAGTAAGCGGATGATATGCCGGGCCTTGCCGCTGGGCATCAGCAGCAATCCTGCGTCGCGGGCCAGGTTCAGCAGTTGTTGGAGTTGGGCGCTGGCTGGGCTGCCGTCGGGGTTGACCAACTCGATACCGCGCATGGCGCCGACGCCGGTCAGGCGGCCGAGGTAGGGCGAGATTTTTTTCGCCTGCCAGGCGGCATGGCGCCCGCAGATCGCGGCTTCCTGTTGTTCGCCCCAGGCTTGCAGGTGTTCGTCGCTCATCACATTCAGGGTGGCCAGGGCGGCCGCGCAGGCGATCGGGTTGCCGGAATAGGTGCCGCCCAGGCCGCCTTTGGGCAGGTTGTCCAGCAAGGCCTTGCGTCCGACCACGGCGCCCAGGGGCACGCCGCCGGCGATGCTTTTGCCCAGCAGGATCAGGTCGGGTTCGATGCCCAGGCGTGAGAAGGCGAAACGCTGGCCAGTGCGGCCAAAGCCGGATTGGATTTCGTCGGCGATCAACAGAATGCCGTGTTCATCGCACAGGCGCCGCAGGGCTCTGGCGAAGGGAATGTCGAGGGCCAGGAAACCGGCTTCGCCCTGCACCGGTTCGAGGATGAAACAGGCCACGTCGGCGATGTCGATTTCGACGCTGAACAGGCGCTCCATGGCTTTGAGTGCATCGTCTGTGGTCACGCCATTGTCTGCGCTGGGGTAGGGCAGGTGAAAAACCGGGCCGGGTAGCACGCCGACTTTTTGCTTGTAGGGCGCCACCTTGCCGTTGAGGTTGAGGGTGGCCAGGGTGCGCCCGTGGAAGCCGCCGTCAAAAGCAATCACGGCGGTGCGGCCGGTGGCGCCACGGACGATCTTCAGCGCGTTCTCGGCGGCTTCGGCGCCGCTGTTGGTCAGCATGCCGCTGACCGGGTAAGCCACCGGGATAAAGGCGCTGAGGCGCTCCATCAACTGGATATAGGGCGCGTGCGGCGCGGCATTGAAGGCGTAATGGGTGAGCCGGGTAGCCTGCTCGCGAATCGCCTCGACCACAGTCGGGTGGCAATGGCCGAGGTTGAGCACGCCAATGCCGCCGACAAAGTCGATATAGCGCTTGCCCTCGGTGTCCCAGACTTCGGCGTTGCGCCCGTGGCTCAGGCAGATGGGATGGACGATGGAAATCGACTGGCTGATGGTTTCGTGGCTCATGGATCACGGGCTCGCAAAGGGGCGGTTTGCGCCTATCTAAGCCGCGAGCGCGGTGGCCCGGCAAACGAAATAAAGTCGCCGGGTCATTCGCAAAAATCGGGATGTGGCAATGGCTTTGCGGTGGGAGTGGGCTTGCCCGCGATGGTGGTGTATCAGTCAGCAGATGGGTTGGTTGATTTGGTTGTTGGGGATGTGTACATATCCGTTGCTGCGGTCACGGCCACTTAGGGTTCCGCCCTTACGGCGGCTCACTTTGGAAGAGCGCCAAAGTAAGCAAAGCGCTCTTGCCCCACCACTCGGTGCCTCGCCTAGGCTCGGCATGCCCGCAGCCAGGCATTGCTCCGTGGGCCCGCCGCGATCGGCCATCCCTGGCCGTGTCGCGGCTACCCCGGCATCCATGCCGGGGTGCCCACTGCGCAATACCTGCCTGCGGCCATCGTGGTTTAACGGGGCGCCTGAGATCAAGATCAAAAGCCAGATCAAAAGCAGAGCAACAGCAACAGCAAAGCCGGGGCGCGAAGCTGCATTCCCCCCCTGTGGGAGCTGGCTTGTCGGGTCGCCGCATCGCTGCGATGGCGGTGTATCAGCCAATACATTTATCGACTGAGACACCGTCATCGCAGGCAAGCCAGCTCCCACAGGGGTACGCGCACGCTTCGACGATCAGGTCGGCTCTAAGGCCGCCTCGCTTTGCTTGTGATTTTGATCTTAGGCGCCCCGTTAAACCACGCTGGCCGTCATCCGATATTGATTTGGGGGGTAACCCGGCAGGACGCCGGGTTAGCCGCGCTGGGCCAGGGATGGCCCATCGCGGCGGCCCCCCAAATCAATGTCGGATGACGGGCACACCGAGCCTAGGCGAGGTGCCGAGTGGTGGGGCAAGAGCCCTTTTGGTTACTTTTGGGGCTCTTTTCCAAAAGTGACCCGCTGTAAGAGCGGAACCAATAGCCGCCGTTACCGAAGCAACGGATATGTACACATACCCAGAAGAGAGTGTGTAGATACCTATGCCGCGATGGGGGAGCATCAGGCAGCCCATCAGTTGACTGATACACCACCATCGCAGGCAAGCCCGCCCCCACAGTGAGAGTGGGTGTACTCCACCATCCACTGCAAAAACGCCTTCACCTTGGGAATCTCCCCGGCATGCTCGGCATGGGCGATAAAGTGCGCGCCACTGCTGGGCATCGCATAGTCCCATGGCACCACCAGGCTGCCCTGGGCCAATTCGTCAGCCACCAGGTAGTGCGGCACCAGTGCCACGCCGTAACCCGATTGCGCCGCGCGTATGCACATGTAGAACGTGTCGAAGCGCGGCCCGTGGTAGCTGTTCTGTGAATGCAGGCCCTGTTCCAGGAACCACTCGTGCCAGGCCTCGGGCCGGGAGGTGCATTGCAGCAAGGTGTGTTGCGATGAAGCGTCGCTGCCCTGGGCGACAAACCCCGGTGCGCACACCGGCACTACCGCTTCGCGAAACAGCTCAATGCAGGTGGCCCCCGGCCATGACCCCTGGCCGAAGAAGAACGCGATATCGGCCTTGGCCTGCAGCACGTCGAAGGGTTCGAGCTCGTTGCGCACATCCAGGTGGATATTCGGATGACGGGCGGCAAAGTCCTTGAGCTTGGGCACCAGCCAGCGGTCGCCGAAGGTCGGTTGGGTGGCGATGCGCAGCACCTCGGTTTCACCACCGTAGGTGAGGATATAGCGACTGGAGATATCCACCTGGGTCAGGATCTTGTGCACTTCTGCCAGGTACAGCGAGCCCGCCGGCGACAGGTACAGACGCTGGCGCACGCGCTCGAAGAGCTTGTGGCAGAGCATTTCCTCCAGTTGCGCCACTTGCTTGCTCACCGCACTTTGGGTCAGGTGCAGTTCTTCGGCGGCACGGGTGAAGCTCAGGTGCCGGGCAGCGGCTTCGAAGCATTGCAGGGCAGTCATCGAAGGGGTCAAGCGTTTTGAGATCATGGGAGTTCATTCCAAACAGGAAGGAGCCTTTGCCTAAACGTCATTTGTGACCCAGGTGTAAAGCCGTTGATACTGACCGGCAACACTATAAATAAACTGGCCCGGGTTTGCGGCGCCAAATAATAAAATCCAACACGGAGAGCCTTGCATGCAGCATCTGAAATCCACCCTGGCAGCACTCACCGCCGCCACTGTCCTGGGCCTGGCCGGCACCGCTCACGCAGGCGCGACCCTGGACGCGATCCAGAAAAAGGGCTTTATCCAATGTGGGGTCAGCGACGGCTTGCCAGGCTTCGGCGTGCCGGACGCCCAGGGCAAGATGACCGGCATCGACGTTGATGTGTGCCATGCCGTTGCCGCCGCCGTGTTTGGCGATGCTTCGAAGGTCAAATTCACCCAACTGACCGCCAAGGAGCGCTTCACCGCGTTGCAATCCGGGGAAATCGACGTGATCTCGCGCAATACCACCTGGACCAGCTCACGGGATTCCGGAATGGGCCTGGTGTTTACCGGCGTGACCTATTACGACGGTATCGGGTTTCTGGTGAATACCAAGCTGGGAGTGGCCCACGCCAAGGAGCTGGATGGCGCGACCATCTGTATCCAGGCCGGCACCACCACCGAGTTGAACGTCTCGGATTACTTCCGTGCCAATGGCATGAAATACACCCCGATCACCTTCGACACCGCCGATGAAAGTGCCAAGGGCCTGGAAGCCGGCCGTTGCGACGTGCTGACCACCGACCAGTCGGGCCTGTACGCCCAGCGGATCAAGATGGCGCACCCGGATGAGTTTATCGTGCTGCCGGAAGTGATCTCCAAGGAACCCCTGGGCCCGCTGGTGCGCAAGGGTGATGACGACTGGTTCAGCATCGTCAAGTGGACGCTGTTTGCCATGCTCAATGCCGAGGAAATGGGCATCACCTCGAAGAACGTCGAGGAACAGGCCAAGACCACCAAGAACCCCGACATCGCCCGCCTGTTGGGGGCCGACGGGGAGTACGGCAAGGATTTGAAGCTGCGCAAGGACTGGGTGGTGCAGATCGTCAAGCAAGTAGGCAACTATGGCGAGGTGTTCGAGCGCAACATCGGCCAGGGCAGCGTGCTGAAGATCCCGCGCGGCCTCAATGCGCTGTGGAACAACGGCGGCATCCAGTACGCGCCGCCGGTGCGCTAACGGTTATTGCGAAACCCGGTCCTTGCCCGCGGCCTTGGACCGGTACAGCGCCTGGTCCGCCCGGGCCATCAGGTCGGCGGGTGATTCGCCATCGAGGCGCTGTACCACCCCCAGGCTCAGGGTCACGTTGAAATCGCCCACGGGAGGCAGGTCGAGCACCGCCCGGCGAATGCGCTCGGCCAGTATCCGGGCGGTTTCCACGGTGCTCTTGGGCATAATCAGCATAAACTCGTCGCCGCCCCAACGTGCCAGCAGGTCGCCCTGGCGCACGCAATGCTCCAGGCATTCGACTACCCGCAGCAGGGTGGCATCGCCCACGGCGTGTCCATGCTGGTCGTTGATCAACTTGAAGTCATCGACATCCATGGCAATCACCGCCAGCGGCAGACGAAACCGCTGAGCGCGCGCACACTCTTCGAGCAGGGCTTTTTCCAGGCGATAGCGGTTGGCGATGCGGGTCAAGGTATCGCGCTCGGCCAGGGAGCGGTTTTCCTCGAGCTGTAACTGCAGTTGCTGGTTGACCCGCGACAGTTCGCGGGTGCGTTCAGCCACCAGCGCTTCAAGGGATTGGTTGCGCCGCTCAAGCTGTTCCAGGGAGCGTTTGCGCTCATGAATGCTGCGGTGGGCGCCGACCATGCGCGACACCGAGCCATCGGCATTGCGGGCAATGATGTAGCCACGGTCTTCGATCCACAGCCAGGTGCCGTCTTTTTTTCGACAGCGGTACTCGGCTTGATAGTGAGGGGTGCGGCTATTGATGTAGTCATCGAAGACTTTCATCACATGGGGGTAATCGTCGGGGTGGATCACGCTTTCCCAGGTGAAGACGGTGTTTTCCAGGGAATGGTGATCGTAGCCCAGCATTTCGTACCAGCCGGGGTTGCGATAGACAAACCCGGTGTTGGCGTTCCAGTCCCAGATTCCATCGCTGACCAGTTCCATGATGGCATGGACCAGGTCGGCGTTGACGTCGAAAAGCTCACTGTTCAACGGATCCAAATCGGATGTATCGCCCATCTGCGCGCTCCCTGCGAGGATGCTGGCTCATTGTGGCCAGTCAGGTGTTAACGCCGATACTCCGTGGCTGGGCGTACTGTACAGCGAGGTTTGCCTGGGTAAAATTGTGGCTAAACGCCATTATTGTTGATGGCCAAGCTAGAGCGGTTCCACCATGCGGGTAGGAGCCGAGCCGTTGGCGTTGTGCTGGTAAATCGCCTCCGGCTGCCCTTGCTCATTGAAAAACACCTGGCCGATGCCGGCACTGTTCCACAGACGCTCTCCCGCTTCGGCATGTTCCGGGATATACGGCACCACTTGCATGCGCCGGCGCCGGGTCAGCCAGTTCAGGGGCGAGCGTGGTGAGTAGAGCCAGCGGTTAAGGCGGTCGAACCATTCCAGCAGGCGCGGCGGGAATTGGTTCTTGATGCCGCTGCTGGTGATCTGCCAGATATTCGGCCCGCCGTTGCGATGGCGGATCAGCACCTGGTAGACGAACGAGTAGTGCACATCCCCCGACAGAATCACGTAGTTACCTGGGGTGCGCGAGTGGCGGAAGATATTCAGGATCACCTGCGCGGCGCCACGGTGGGCCATCCAGTTTTCGGCATCGACCAACAGTGGGTAACCGCACCAACTGAAGACTTTCTGTACCGTCTCGATCAGCTTGACGCCGAAGATTGGCGCGGGCGACACGATGATTGCCGAAGGGTGGTCGAGCAGTTCTTGTTGCAGCTCACTCAAGGCTTCCCAGTCCAGCAGGCCGGACGGTTGCTTGAGGGTGAATTCACTGCGCCAGCGCCGCGTACGGGTATCGATGACCACCAGCGCCGGGGTGGTGGGCAGCACGTAATGCCACTGTTGAAACTGCAGGAGTTCTTCGAGCAATTGGTCCTGGGCGGGCGCGGGTAAATGGTTGTCGTGCTGCTGGGCCGTCGTGCTCAGGGCCAGGGTTTTTTCCACAAGCGCGGCGAAGGCATCGGGGTTGTTGCCCCAGCCCTGGCAGAGCATATAGGCGAGCAGGGCGTTGCCGATGATGCGTTTGGAGAACGGGTGGCCATAGGCGGTCTGTTCCCACTGGGCGCTGAGGTTCCAGTCATCGGTGATGTCGTGATCATCGAAAATCATCAGGCACGGCACATGGGCGAACACCCGGGCCACACCGCCCAGACCGTCGCGAAACTTATCCACAGGCACCTGTTCGCGGGCGTAGCGCGCCCGTTCTTCGGCAGTGAGCCGAGTGGGCGGCTGTGTGGCGATCAGGGTCCAGGGGGTGGGCGACCAGACCAACAGGTACATGGCCATGACTTCGGCGAAAGTCACCAGGTGGTTGTCGGCGGTGCTGCTGGTGAAGATCGGCTTTTTCACCCCGCCAAAAAAGCGTTCGCGCAGGGTCTCGTTGCTCTCCAGGGCCGGCAACAGATCGGCGCGATGGTAATAGCTGGCAGGGTGGTCGTAGAGCTTGGCACTGTCGTCCACCACGGCGCCATCGAGGTGCTCATCGAACAGGCCCAGGCGCGCAATCAGCCCATGGATGGCGCGCAGCATTGGCCCGGCCACATCGTCGGCGTACACCTGGTCGCCACTCATCATCAACAACGCCGGGCGCTGGGCCAGGCTGCGGTCGGCGGCCAACAGGCGATCAGCGCAGAGCAGGCCCTCGTCGGCGTAATGGTGGGGTTTGCGGCAAGAGCCGTGCAGCAACTGGCGGATACGGCTGTGCAGGATGAAGTCCGGGGCCTGGGCGCCTGGGTACAACAGATGCGGGGCCCATTGGGCGATGCCGGCGCCACCCTCGATCAGCAGGTCATAACGGATGGGCACGTCCTGGGGCAGCGGCGTGGCCAGCGACACATCAATCAGGTGGATAAACGCCGCGCGGCCCACGGCAATGACCTGGCAGCGTGTGGCGTCGAGGTCGATATCCAGGGACTGTTCGCCTTCGTCCTGACAGAACTGCAGCCGCAAGGTCAATGCCAGCGCGCGACTGCCCACCAGCCACAACACCAGGCGGCCCGGCTCCAGGCGACGCAATAAGGGGCCGGCGAGGACGGCGGGCAATGTGTCGGGTTGCAGCATGAAAACACGGCTCTGTGCGGGATTGGACTGGGTAGGTTAACGCAGTGGATGTCGGTGTTTTGTCAAAGCAGGCTCACTGTGGCAAGCGGATACATGTGTTCACCAATCTTACGGTCATTGGCTGATATCCGCTGCTAGCCTCGACATGTACTTATTGTTCAAAGGCGCAAAGGAATGCTTCGTCAGCCAGACTCTCATTTGTTACGCCGTGGCCGGTACTCGGAGCCAGGCCGATCCTATCTGATAACCGCCGTCGTGTATGGGCGACGGCCATTGTTCCGTGATCTGCGCCTGGGCCGATTGTTGGTGGCCGAGCTTAAGCGTACCCATGACTCAGGCCAGGTCAACTCGCTGGCCTGGGTCATTATGCCGGATCACCTTCATTGGCTGTTTGAGCTGCAAGAGATGGGGTTGGCGCAAGTCATGGGGCGGACCAAGTCCCGGAGCACGCTGACGATAAACCGTGCTCGCGGTACCACGGGGCCGTTTTGGCAGCGTGGTTATCATGACCGTGCGGTGAGGGCTGAAGAGGACCACCGGAAAATCGCTCGCTATATTATTGCCAATCCGCTGAGGGCAGGGCTGGTGGAGCATATCGGTGACTACCCATTATGGGATGCGGTCTGGCTCTGAGTTTTGTGATGTGGTTGTGGCGAGCGGGCTTGCCCGCGCTGGGCTGCGCAGCAGCCCCAAAACCGGGCGCTATGGTATGCCTGACACACCGTAGAGGTCTGAAGGGGGCCGCTGCGCAGCCCAGCGCGGGCAAGCCCGCTCGCCACAGAGGTAGGCACAGTGGGCCGCGCGGTCAGCATGGGGGCTGCGTGACCTTGGGGACGGTAAAGCGGAATTCACTGCCACGCCCCAGCTCGCTTTCGGCTTCGATCCGCCCGCCGTGGGCCTTGACGATGCCCTGGGTGATGTACAGCCCAAGGCCGCTGCCCGTGGGGTTGTTTTCGGTCAGGGTCCAGTAGCGATCAAACACGTGGGGCAGTTGGTCAGGGGCAATGCCTTCGCCGGAGTCGCGCACCGCAAACACAATCTCCTCGCCATTGCTCATCGCCGAAATCCCGATCTTGCCCTGGCGCGGGGTGAACTTGATGGCGTTGCCGATCAGGTTCGACAGTACCTGGAACAAACGCTCCGGGTCGGCGTTGATCTGCAGGCCGGGTTCGGCGTTGAACGACAGGTCAACCCCCTTTTCCTGGGCCAGGGGCGCCAGCAGCGCATAGGCTTCTTCGAGGATCTGGCTGACGTCCAGGGGCACCGGCTTGACGGTATAGCGGCCCGCCTCGATCTTTGAGGTGTCTAGCAAATCCTCCAGCAACACATTCATGCGCGCGGCGGCCTGCTGCATGGTGTCGATGGCCGAGGAAATTCGCCGCGAGGTGTGGGCGCCATCAGAGCTGAACGCCTTTTGCATCATGCCGCACAGCATTGAAATCACGGTCATCGGGTTGCGCAGGTCATGGGACACCACCGCCACCAGTTCATCCCGGGCGCGCACCGCTTGTTGCTCGCGCAGGACCTGGCGGGCCAGGTCGTTTTCCAGGGCCGAACGGCGCAGGTCGTTGGCGGCGAAACGGTCGCCAGAGCTCCACTTGGTGGAGATGCCAGCCATTTCCACCTTCCAGATTTCAAACGAGGTGCGTGGGCGAAGGCGCAGGCCCGCGTCGGATTTTTCCAGGGCCAGCGGTTTCTGCGGGTCGCCGCTCCACTGGATGTTCTCTTTGACTTCCGGGCGGAACCACAGCACGCCGTTGTCCACCGGCTTGGGCAGGCTCATGGCCAGGACGCCACTGGCCACTGGCTGATAGTCGGCTGCGGGCGGGTAGACCGCTGACAGGTGGTGGCTGGCAAACACCGGTTGCCCGGTGTCCTGCAGCCATTTGTGTAAGGCGCGGATCTGCGCCGGATCCGGGCAGTTGCCATAGCGATGCAGTTGCTGGCCTTCAATGATCGCCACGCCACCGGCCAGGACCAGGTCCATCAACACCTGCGGGCATTGGGCCAGGCCGTCGAACACCGTGTCCGCTGACGCGCTCATTGCCTGGTTGAGTGTGTTCAGGGCCTCGACTTTTTCTTCACGCTGGCGGCTGATATCCAGGGCCTCCATGGCGCTGATCTGCAACGACAGCACCTGGCCGATGGTCTGGCAGGTGGTGCGCAGGTCGTTGGGCACGTGCAGCGGCTCGCGGTTGCCGCAACTGATCAACCCCCACAATTTGTCGCCTTTCATCAGCGAGATGCTCATGGACGACAGCACGCCCATGTTCTTCATGTACTGGCAGTGGATCGGCGACACGCTGCGCAGGGTCGCGAAGCTCAAATCCAGCGGTTGCCCGGTATCCGGGTGCAGCTTGGGTAGCAGCGGCACCGGCTCGTAGTCGGCATTGGGGATGATTCGCAGCCAGTTGGTGCGGTACAACTCGCGGGCCTGTTCCGGGATGTCGGACGCCGGGAAGAACAGGCCGTTGAACAGTTCCATGGACGGCGCGGACGCTTCGGCGATGACCTGGCCGTGGCCTTCCTCTTCGAAGCGATAAATCAGCACACGGTCATAGCCGGTCATGGCCTGGATTTCGCTCACGCTGATTTCGTACAAGGCTTGCAGGGTTTTCGCCGACTGCAAACGTTGCAACATCTTGCCCAGGTTGCTGGCGCGGCCGTTCACCGACTTGGGCTGGAAGTGCTCGTAGCGTGGCTCGAACTCCAGCACCAGCACGCCTTGATGGCGGTGCAGCAGGCCTTCGAACTCGCTCCCGTTGAGGGTGACATGCAGCGCCGGGGCGTCGATAAAGTTAAGTTGACTGGCGATCTGCTGCACCGTGCGCGCGTTGTCCGCGCCCAACAGCGTATCCAGTGGCTGGCCAAGCAAGGTCTCAGGCGGGTGATTGAACAGGCTGGCCACGTTGGCGCTGACTTGCACGATCTGCAGGTCCGGTTCGCGCAGGGTCAGCAGTGCGCCATGAGGCTGGATCGCGCCAGGGAAGCGGATCGGCTCGTCGGCACAGTTGGCCAGCAGTTCTTCAAAATCTTCGGGTTTCATAGCAGTACCTCCTGGCTGTCGAGCCATTGCTCAAAACAGCTGAATGTCGAGCAGGCCGCGTCCTCCGCCTGCTGCCGGCCGAGGTCGTCCAGCGGGACGTGGCCCAAGTAGTCGAGAAAGTCTTTCCAGCGCCGACCAGTCTCGGTGCCGTATATATCGAGAAAGGCGCCGCCATTGCTGGCGTCCAGCGCCAGGCGCCGGGCCATCTCCCGGCGCAGTACCTGGCCGCCGAGGGTCGCGCCTTCGAGCACATACAACACGCCCAGGCAGGCGGCCGGGGTGTCGAGGCGTGGCAGGCGAGGGCAGAGGGGCAGGGCGGCAATCGCCTGGCTGGTGAGGCCCAGGGCAATCAGGTCACTGTGTAGGGTAGGAGTTTTCACCCGCAGCGCCTGGTTGAATCCCACAGGAATCAAGGCGCAGTCGTACAGTCGTGATTCCAGCGGGTGGTAGAAACCGTAGTAAGCCTCAAACAAACGCCGATACCCGTCGGCATCCAGCTGCGGGGAAAAGAATGGCAAGCGTTTTTCCAGGGCCACATGGAGCAGGGCTGTGCCTGCGCGCAAGGCTTCAAGCAGGGAGGGCGCCGCGACGTCATGGGCCTGTGGATGCATGCAGTAAGCTCGGACTGGTCGGCCAGGGCAAACCATGGCTGACGCGTGGGTGAAGGGCGGGCAACGATTCTGTTTGTCCCGTCGTCTGTATCTGAAAAGTCAGGTAAAAAATCTGACGTTGTTGTCAGAAAAATAACCCAATATTCAAAAACAGACCCCACACCTTATCGCGAAGTTCGATTGCCGCCGTGTTGTGACGCTATCAGTGCAGGGAGGTACCCTGCACCAATGCCGACTGCACACAGTCAAGCAGGCGCTCGGTGCTCCATGGCTTGGGCAGGAATTTCACCGTATTGCCCAGTTGCGCCGCCATCACCGTATTGCCCGAGGTCAGCACCACCGGCAAGGACGGCCAGCGATGAGCCACGACCTTGCTCAGGTCATACCCGTTGAGCAGGCCGGGCATCTGGATATCGCTGACAATCAGGTCTACCGGATCACTGGTCCGCTCCAGAAAAATCATCCCTTCATCGGCCGATGGGAACGAGGTCACCACCGCGCCGAACTCCTCCAGCACATCCACCATCAACGAGCGAATTATCTCGTCGTCTTCCAGTACCAATATCGATGGCTGAGCCATGATCCTTACTCCACCATCTGGGTTGAGTAAGGTGGAGTGGCAGGCCACGGGATAGGTTCTACTGAATATTTTTTATTCGATGGGTGGTCACTTGGGCGTGTCGCCAGCGTGGATAAAACGGCCGCTGCTTGCGAGCCGCGGGTGGGATAAGCCAGGATGTGGGCCACGTAACTTCACAGCAAGGGATGCGAGTGTGAAAGAACTGATTGGGGCGTTGATCGTCGTTGCCACCGTGTTGTTCGGGTGTACCGGGGTATTGGTCGCCGTCGCGCTTACCACCCAGAAAAGCCGCCTGGAAATACTCAAGACCTTGGGCGGCATGAGCCTTGGCCGCGACCGCTTTATCGGGATCGCCCAGTTGTGGGCCAACCTCTTCCAACGGGTGTTCGGGCAAACGTACCTCGCCCGGCGCCAACTGATCAGTATCCCGCTGTACACCTTGCTCGTGTCGCTGGTGTTTTTTGTGGTGTGGCTGCTGGATCTCTACCTGTTTAAAAATCCCGAGCACGTGTTCAATGTGCCGCCGCCGCCGAATGTGCTGCAAGCCATCAAGGACTTCTACGGCAAGGGGCTGCTGGTGGCGATGGTGATCGACTGCGTGACCATCCAGTTGACCAAATGGAGCATCAACGTGGGAACGCGTCGCGGGTTTGGTTCGTGGCAGTTCCTGGGGTGCTTTTCGGCGACGATTGCCTTGGCCTACCTGTTGTTCAGTGTGGCGGTCTACTGGTTTCGCTGGTCGGACATGAACGAGCTGTACGCCATGTTGCCCGCTGACGAAGTGCGGCCGACGATCGCGTTCAACCCGTTGCGCAATGTGCTGTATTCGATCGCGCTGTTTCAGCCCGTGACGTTTATCTATGCCACCTCCGAAGGCTTTATCTCCAGTTACTTCATGCCTGAGCCGATCCTGTTTTACTGCGCTGCGACCGGAACCCTCTCGCTACTCACTATCGGCGTAGTCTATCAATTCGCCCGAGGCGCGGAGCTGTTGCGACGGCTGTGCATGGGCTTTGTCAGCCACGTCGGCACGCCCCGGACCAACGCCATGAGTGTGGTGTTCATGATGCTGCTGGGGCTGGTGTTGGTGCCGTTGTGCCTGATGGCGCTTTATCTGGCTGTCTGAAGATTCGGCCTGTTCCGTCAGAAGCGCTCGTCCAGCAGGGCCGGCAAAGTCAGCTCTTTGACAAAGCTGGCCGATGACAGGCTCAAGGCCATGCGCACCACTTGCACCACGTCGTGTACCGGGATCAACTGCCCGTCGCCACGCTGCTCGGCCTCGAGGCGGGAGGTGCTCAATGGATCCTCGGTATTCAGGTAGCCCAGGTTCAGGCAGGTCACGCCCAGGCGCTGGTGCCGATAACCTTCACGCAAGGCATCGGCCATGCCGCGCAAGGCGAACTTCGACGCGCCGAACGTCACCTCCGGGCGCCCACTCTGTGGCAGGCCTGAGGTGGAGCCGGTAAAGATGATGCGTGGGTTGGGGCTTTTTAACAGCACGGGCAGCAGGCGCTTGATCAGCAGCAAGGGAGCGGTGATGTTGCAGCTGACAATGGCTTCCAACTGCGTGTCTTCATCCTTGAGGAAGCTGTAGGCCTCATCGAACGCCTGTTCTTCCCAGATACCCAGGTTATAGATCAGCGTATCCAGGCCGTCCTGTGCCACCGCCTGCTCGATGACCTGTGCGGCTTGCGCCGGCTGGCCAAGGTCGGCTTCCACCCATGACACTTCGGCGCCGCTGCTGGATACCAAGCCTGTAGGACGGCTACGCGAGACCCCGATCAAGGTATCCCCCACGCCGCCCAAGCCTTCCATAAATGCCCTGCCCAAACCTTTGCTTGCACCGACCACCATGGTTCTCATTGATCTCTCCTTGAACTGACGCGCTGATGGAAAGTGCGCATGCAAACAGAGGGCGGGAGTGATGGCAATTGAATGGCTGTGTCCAAATGTTTTGCCAGACAGCGGGAGCGATTTGCCTTCAGTTGATTTAGAGTGATGGCTCTTTGCCATTTGTCCAGTCGACGCTAAGGAAGTAAAAATGAAACGGATCGAACGCGACTTCATCACCCTGTTCAATTGCCTGTGGTACCAGGATTTTCCGGTGGAGGTGGATGCCGTCACCAACCGTGCCGGGTGGACGATTCATGTGGGGCTGGTGATGCGCGAGTGCGCGAAATTGCTTGGCGCGCGTGCCTATTTCGAACAGGGCGGGCGTACCGATGCGGTCCTGAAATATCCCGACAAGAGCATCCTGTCCAACGTCGAATGGGAGTGGGTCCAGTCCCATAACGACAAAGTGGATGAAATCAGCAAACTGTTTAAAAACCATGAGCAGGCGGCGTTCTCCACCTTCGTGTCCTACAGCACCAAAAGCCATTTGCCCGAAGCCATCGAGAAGGCGTCCAAGCTCTGGGCCAAGGCCAGCACACCGCTGGTTTTCTTTGTCGTAACCTTTGAGTCGGTAGGGCGCGACCGGCACTTCCTGGAACTGCAAACGCACTTTTTCAGCCGTGGCAAACATAAAAAAATCCGTTCACAGCCAGCCCTGCCTTGGCAGATCAACCGGGCACGCTTCAATAACGTGGACGAGGACAAGTAAACCGCAGGCATAATTGCCGCCTCTACCGCCTGAAGCCCGTGACCTGGAGCCCCTGATGAAACCCGCTGCCTTACTGACCCTGTTACTCACGGCCATGCTTTTCAACACGTCGGCGGTGGCAGCAGGCGATGCCGAGGCAGGCGGCCGGCTGTTCGCCAAGACCTGTGGCGGTTGCCACAGTGTCGGGTTGAACGCCCGTGGCGGCTTTGGGCCACAGCTCAACGGGGTGATCGGGCGGCTGGCGGGCACCACGGCGGACTATCAGTATTCCGACGCGATGAAAAATTCGGGCGTGGTGTGGACGCGGGAGACCCTCGCGGCCTATATCGAGAACCCGAAAAAAGTGGTGAGCGGCACCCGCATGATTTTCTGGGGGATCAGTGATCAGCAGAAGATCGAGAATCTGCTGACCTATCTGGAGACCTTTCAGGCGCAATAGCGCGATACACCCAAATCCATTGCAGGAGCCGGCAAACCGGCTCCTGCAGGATTGGCAGCGATTTCAACTGCCTTGAGGTGTTTCCCCGCGTGCCAGTCGCGCATTGATATCGTCGATTACTGCCGGCAGGTCGACGATGGTGTCGATCAGGTAGTGCGGCCGTGACCCTTCAAACATCTGTGTAATACGCTCGCGTTCCTGCGCCAGTTCTTCGGCCGGCAGCGCCTTGTATTGCGCGTAGGTCCGTCCCAGTGCGTTGCCCGAGCAGGTCAGGGCGACTGTCCACATGCCGGCACTGCGTCCTTCCAGGATTCCTGGCCAGGTGTCATCGACCTTGACGCACGCCGCCACATCGCTGATGCCCAGGGCGATCACATTGGCCAGGGCCTGGGCCGGATGCGGGCGACCGTTGGGCACTTCGTCGGTGGCCACTACATGATCGGCCACATAGCCATTTTGCCGCGCCAACTCGACTACCTTGGCCATCACCACCGCCGGGTAGCCCGAGCACGAGCCGATCTTCAAACCCTTGGCGCGCAGGGTTTCAATCGCCTCCAGCGCACCGGGAATCACTGCCGAGTGCAGGGCGATTTTCTCGATCTGCAACGGCATGAAACGCTCGTACAGGGCGGTGACGTCTGCGTCGGTCGGCTGGCGGTTGAACACCGCACGATAGCGCTCGGCAATCTGCGGCTGATTGCACAGGGTGCGGATGTGATCCCACTTGCCCATGCCCATCGGCCCGCGGGCTTCCTCCAGGGACACGGCGACGCCGAACTCGGCAAAGGCCTCGACGAAAATCTGCGTGGGCGCAAACGAGCCGAAGTCGACGACGGTGCCGGCCCAGTCCAGGACCACGGCTTGCAAGGTAGAAGGTTGTTGGTAATGCATGATCAATCTCCATTTTCGGGTATGAGCAGGCCGTCCCTCGATTCACGAGGTAAGCCGGTTGAGTGCAAAAGGGTGAAGCGAATCAGGTAGCCGGTATGGGGCTGGCCTCGAACAGTTCGGCGATCATCGGTCGGTTGCGCCGGATGCCCAGGCAACACAGGTGGTAGTCGATGGAAAACGGGTGGTCGACGAAGGTGATCGGTGTGGTACCCGGCGTTTCGGCGTATTCCACCGCCGATACAAAGCCAATGCCGATACCCTTGGCGATGGCATGCACGATGGCTTCGCGGCTGTTGAGCTGCATCACGCAGTTGAGGTCCACCCCCAGGCGCTTGCAGCTTTCTTCCACCAGTTGCCGGGTGCGCGAGCTGCGTTCGCGCATGACCCAACGCTCCTGGCTGATCTGCTCGACGTGTACCTCTTTCTGCGCAGCCCAGGGATGGTCGTCGCGCACCACCGCAATGATCGGATAACGCCGGTACAGCTGCGTATCGAAGCGTTGGTCAAACTCCGAGAGGGCCAGGATTGCCACGTCGATATCAAAATTGAACAGGCGGTCGAGGGTCTCCTTCTCCGGGGAAAACGAGGTCTCCAGCGTGATATCCGGGTGGCGCTGCATCAACTCGTACGTCAGGTTCATGGCGATGGGCGGCGAAACAGCGCCCAGGCGCAACATCCCGGTCTTGCGCTGCTTGAAGCTGTGCAGCAGTTGCATGGCCTCATCCTCCTGGCCGAACAGGCCCTGGGTGATCCCGTAGAGCGCATGGCCGGCCGAGCTCATCTCGATAAAGCGCCCACGGCGGTGGAACAACTCCACCGAGAACTGCTTTTCCAGGCCGTTGACCTGTTCGCTGACAGTCGGCTGGCCGACGCTCAAGTACTCGGCGGCGAGGGTGAAACTGCCGGTCTTCGCCACCGCATGAAAGGACCGTAGCCACTTGTGGTACTGGTACATAACGCATCCTGTTCCAGGGATCAGCCGAGCCGGGTCATCAACGGCGGATAAACAGGGCCACCACCGCGCTGCACAGGCAGGCCGAGGTGACGACGATGAAGATCAGCGACGTATTGCCGGTACTGTCGAGCATACTGCCGATCAGCGGTTCTGCCAGGCCGGCGAACAGATAAGACGAGAAGTTCATCACACCCGTGGCCGTGCCTGCGCGCTTGGCACCCACCAGGTCCGGGCACAAAGCCCAGAAGCTGGACGCCGGGCCGTAGACAAAGAACCCGCAGAGAAACAGCGCCACCAGGCCGATCGCGCTATGGGGTGGCAGGCTCCACATCCACAGGCTGGTCGCGGCGCCGAGGAACATATAGAGCATGATCGCCAGGTAGCGCTTGGAGCCGAACAGCTTGTCCGACACCCAGCCATTGCTCAGGGCGCCGACGGCCATGCCCACCGGCAGGGCGACGGTGATCCACTTTGGATCGATCATGCTGTCGCCGCTTTTCCAGTTGGCGCCGAGGAAATGCACCGGCACCCACACGATCAGGCCGTAGCGCGCAGCGTTCTGGAAACCCAGGGACACGGCGGCAATGATCAGGCGCGCGTTTTTCAGCACTGCCTTGTAGCGCTGGGCCGAGGTTTCCTCTTCGCCGTGGGCCACTTCATGGCCCTTGTCCTCGGCGTTGGCCACGCCGGTATCGGCCAGGGGTTCGAAGCCCAGGTCCTGCGGGCGCTCACGGGCCACCAGGTAAAACAGGATACCCCCGGCCAACATCAACAGGACCGGCAGGCGGAAGATCCAGCGCCATTCCAGTTGCAGCACCTCCAACACCACGATGGAGGTCACATAGGACAGCACCGACGCGCAGCCGGCGGCGAACACGTAGAAGCCATAGACCCGGCCGCGCTCGCTGGCGCTCCACCAGTTGGAGATCAAGCGACTACCCGGCGCCCAGCCCAGGGCCTGGAAGTAACCGTTGATGCCCCACGGCAGGATCAATCCGGCAAAACCACTGGCAAAACTGGTGACCCAGTTGGCGCCACAGGACAGCAACGCGCCCAGGGTCATAATGCGCCGTCCGCCGAACTTATCGGCCAGGTTGCCGTTGATCGCCTGGCCGATGGCATAGGACCAGAGCATGACGGCCGAGATCCAGCCCAGCACCTCCTTGCTCAGGCCGAACTCGGCCTGGATTCCCGGGATGGCGAAGCCGAAGGTCTGGCGCCCAGTGTAGAAAAACAGGTAACAAAACATCGCCGCGAGCAGCATGCGCCACTGGGCAAAACGGAACGAGGCCGAGCGAACGGCAGGGGCAGGCAGGGTTTGTGCACGATTCATGATGTTTTCCTTATTGTTATTCGCCCCCGAAGCCGCAGCGACGGGGTGGCACCCTTTACAGGTGCAAGAGGAAAGACTGAATTGCGTTGAGCCTAGGCGGCTTTCGAACCGATAAAGTTTTTGCCGCGTGCACCTTGCAGGGCGAAGCGGATCATCGCGGCGGCCTCGGTGGGCGTGACGCCGTAATCGGCAAACTCGGTTTTTACCTCCAGGCTATGCAGGAAGTTGCGCAACCGGGTCTGGGCTTTGTCCAGGTCATCACCGAACACCCGTTGCAGGGTGCGATCCCGCGCCGCGTCATGTCCCCACGCCAAGCCAAGGACCAGCGGCAAGGTAAAGGAGCAGGCGATGCCATGGGGCAGGCCGTGGTGCAGGGTCATCTCGTAGGAAATGGAGTGGGCTAGCGCAGTCTTGGTATTGGAAAACGCCAGGCCGGCCTTGAGCGCGGCCAAGGCCATGCGCGAGCGCAACTCCTGATTACCGAGGTCGCGCCGCAGCGGTGGCAGGCATTCCAGGATGTCCTCGATGGCCGATACCGCGAACGTGTCCGAAATCGGATTGGCATTGATGTTCCAGATCGCCTCCAGCGCGTGGGACAAGGCGTCCAGCCCCGTCGACACCGTGACCCCGGCCGGTACGGTCAGCATCAATTGTGGGTCGACAATCGCCACCTTCGGCCAGGTGCAATCCAGGTGCAGGGAATACTTCTTGTGGCTGGCCGAATCCCAGATTGTCGCCCAGGGCGTCACCTCACTGCCGGTGCCCGCCGTGGTCGGCGCAGCGATCAAGGTCTTGCAGTGCGCCGGCACAAACGGCTGGCCGGTCGCCAACAATGCCAGTAATTCATCGAACTGCCCGGACTCAGTGCCGACAATCAGCGCCTTGGCCGTATCAATCGCACTGCCGCCACCGACGGCCAGCACCACATCGCAATCCCCGGCTTGCAGCCAGAAGCGCTCGTAGGTTTCACGCAATTGCGCGACATCGGGATTGGGCTGCACATCCTCGACGACATACACCAGACGCTCGCCCAGCAATCCCTGGATCCGCTCGACCAAGCCCAGGCCACGGGCCTCCGGGAAGGTGACGAGGGCGACGGTCTGCTGCGCAGTGATACTGGCCAGGTCTTGCAGGCAGCCCCAGCCGAAGCGGGTGTCTACCGGGTTATGGAATCGGGCAGTCATGGCGTGTTCCTGGTTTTTGTTGTTGGAAGTGGCGCCAATAGTCGGGGAGGGTGGGGGAGAGCTCAAATCGATAGATTGGGGGGATGGATTGGCTGGGCCGATAGTGGGAATTAAATGGTTTCCCTGAAAGGTTGCGACAGATGTCGTTGCGGGTGAAATGCGGGGTTTGTGCCTGAACTGATTGAACGGGTTTTCAGCGCTCGTCGCCTGGATCGCTATCACCGCGCCATTTATGTCGGTTGCTCTGGGGGATTTCTCTAGCGTGCAGGTTTGGTGGCTTGTCAATCGTCGCAAGCCAAGTAAATGGATGCGTTTCTTGGAAAAGACTGTGATGTGAGCTTTTCAATTTCATCTATCTGTTGGTGTGTAAGTAGGTAGTCATAGATGCATTCGTTCTCGGTTTTCCAGCCCATGATGGGCAGCAAATCCTTGGCTTGCAGGCGGAGCGGGATTTCAATCGAAACATCGTCGGATCCTACGGGGACTACATAGATCAAATGTTTCATGGCGTTATTCTCCGTTTGTCCTCTGGGCCTTTGGTGCGTGCACCAGTGATAGGGTCGAACTCTCCCAGATGCCTCCCTCGTTTGTTATATTTTTCCACCTTTCCTCGTTCAAAGTCCCACTCATAAAGATAGCCGTCCGCATCTTTCCAGCGAGGTCTAAGCCCTCCTCCGCCGTTTATCAGTGTTTTACTTTGTGCGCGGACTGCTTTTGGGAATGCAGTCAGATATTTTGGTTTTGGGTGGTATTTGTGGTCTCCCGCACGAACACTCACCACTACATAAAGCGGCCTGAGACCCGACTCTATCGGAAACACCAAAATAAAATCCCGATACTCCGGCGGGTATATCGGGTTCACCAGAATCTGCCGGGCTCGCTCCGTCGGCGGATAAATCCATATCACCGGTGCTTGTGGCGCAGCTTCCAATGCGGGGATGCCGAGGGTATCGCCAGGATCAGTGGCGGGCGTCCAGATCAACTCAACGCCATCACCCAGATCTGCCACAAACTGATCGCCACGGCTCTGTGGTTGCACCACATCAATCATCTGCCAATCGGTATGGTTACCGGTGTAAAACCCATAGCCCTGAAGTGTTCCGTCCTCGCGCTGCTCGATGTGCAAACGCATCTGCGAACGCGCCTGTTGCAGCGAGCGCAGTTGCTCATCGCTATACAGCGCGCTGTCAGCCAACGCCGATGGCCATGCCAACGCCACCAGACCTGCCAGCAGCCCACCGGCCGTGGTGCCAACAGCGGTGGCGGCTGATTCCACGACCGCAGAACGCAACGCCAACTGACCCAAGCCGACGGGCAGCGCACTGCCACTGATCTTGCGCAGGGCCACTTCGCCCTGGCTGTCCACCTCGCGCCCACCCAGCAGGCTGAAGTGTCCGTATTCGCTGATCAACTCCAGAGGTACATAGCCGGTGGGGTTGGAGTAGCGAACGATGCCGTCGGGCAGTTGGCAGGGTTTGGTAAAGACGCAGCCGGGTCGTTTTACAGGTGTCGGTATCGAGGCGGGTACTGGGCCGAGCAAGTCGATAGGCGCAGGACAGGGCGCTCGCGACGGTTTTGGCGTCAGAATCCGCTGTTTCAGCTGTTCCTCTTCGGTGATGGGATATGCGCGCTCTGGCATGACGGGATCACTTCCTTGTGCGAGGGAGTGAGCCTATGGGAGAGCATTGGTGCTGGATATGGGGGGTGTTCGATGGTGTATGTGGGAAAAGTTATCTACTAATGACAGGAACTGCTCGTCGGTATGACTCTGGCTGAGTGCAGTATTCAGATGGAAGGCAGTGGGGCGTATATCGGGTATACATCACCAACTCGACGATACCTGTTGAACCTGAACGGAGTAACGATCATGAACTACGACGACCAACTGATTGAAGATACCGGGAAAAGGGGACGGACCTATTTTCAAACAAGTCCGTCCCCTTTTACTGCTGGGGCTTTGGGGCGCTAATCAGCGCAAATTCCTGCCACCTTCACCCCCTCTGTTCGAACCGCCGCCGCTTCAGGAACAACCCCACCCCCAGTGCAACGGCAAAGATCGACAGCAGCCCCAGGTCAAACCCAAACAAACGGATTTGGCTTGCAGCCACGCAGCCGACCGCTCCGATCGCTACCAGCAGCACCCCTAGCCATTTGCGAAGTGGGTACGGCTTCAGAAACCGATCGAGCAGAAAGAACAGCACCAAGGCAATGACCAACTGGGTAATGTCAGACATGTGTTTCTCCCATCAGGTCTTGATGATCAGTGTCGAGGCGCTACGTTGTGGGCCGATACCGCCATTCACCTGCGCCTCGATGCTGACCAGTATGTCGCCTGCATGATAGGTGGGCAGGGTTTCATTCACATACATGCGCACACCGGCGCCGACAGGGGCACCCACGTAGGGGGAGGCTATATAAGAGGTGGCGCCAGCGAAGGCCGAGGCCGCGAGGTTAGCGATCTTGGTGCGTTGGGCATTGAGAACATCGCCCTGTTGCCGGGTCAGCGGCTTGGAGATGCCGATCATCATCAGGCACGGCAGGTTCTTGGCCAGCATCTTGTCGTACACCTCGACGACCTTGCGGTTGACCTCATAGTGGGCGCTTTTCGCTTCACCAAAATGCAGCTCGCCCAGGCGTCCGCGCTCGCTGTCGGTGAGGGTGATCTGCGAGACGTTGAACACGATCCCGTGATTGCCCATGTATTGGAAAGTCCCTTCGAACTTCATTGCACGCATCCTTTCGAGCCAAAGGTGGGGATTGTCTAGAAGGCGCGCGCTGGATTCAAATCATTTCACCTGCCTGGCAAGGTGCGTTGCCTGCCGTAAGGTGTTGATTGCATGAGCAGGGCTGGCATCTGTGATCCGGTGAACCGGAACAAATCGGTATGGTTGACCGAGGAAGGACCTGGAGCGCTGGGTGAGAGAGTTGCTGTAGACGGGTAGTTCGATGGTGCCGGGGTGGGCGCTATCGCAGGCAAGCCAGCTCCCACACTTGATGGCGTACAGCCGCTGAATCACACGGCTTGCGGTAAAAAGACCTTGGTTTTTACCGGCCGATCAACCCAGCAGGTGTTTGGAAATCAGCCTGGAGATTTCCACCATCGAGGTCTTGCCCGTGAACTCGAACTTCACTTTGCCCAATGAAGAGAAGTAGATCTCCAACTCCGAATCCAGGTCGAACGTGCCGGAGGTTTCCACCGAGTACGCGACAATGTTTTTGTACGGCAGGGACGTGAAGTCCTTCTTGCTGCCGGTGATGCCTTGCACGTTTACGGCGATGATGCGCTTGGTGGTAAACACTACGCCGTCGCGCATGGCTTTGTAGGCATCTACTACCTGTTCGTCATCGAGCAGCAGGGATGCAACGCGTTCGGCGTATTCATTGTTTTGCTTGAGCTTGAAGAAGCCTTTGTTGTTGAAGTCGATCATTGGGCGGTCCTTGTGGTGGGGCAGGGAGGGTGCGTTACAAGATGGCCTTGAGGTAGTCCATAAGTGCGTCGAGCGGGGTCTTTAGTTCCTCCAGCGTCGAGGCTTGCTGGACTTCAGCCGCCAGCTTTTGCAGCTCACGGCCCATGACCGTGTTGGCACCCCCCAACGTCTCCAGGGCCAACTTCATGCATTCATCCAACTTGCGTTGGATCGTTGTCAGGTCGCCAGTGCGCACCAACAACCCAAACACCTCCCGCTCATACCCATCCATGACCAGATCGTCGCGCAGGATCGGGCTGCCATCTTCCGTCTCATGCACCAGTTTGAGGGCGAACAGAGCAACGGCTTCGAGTGTCAATTCCATGGTCCTGGTACCTCTACTGTCTGGTGCGGTGGGCGATGATCACTTTTCTGCAGGCGAAAAAAAAGACCTTGAATTTCAAGGTCTTTTTTTAAGATGGTGCCCCGAGGGAGACTCGAACTCCCTCAAAAACATCATAAGACCCAGCAATGCCGCGAGTTTAAAGGCTTTCAGTGGCTTTGGGTAGAAATTTTGGGTAGAATTTTGGGTAGAAATGACTAGCGAAGGCTTTTGCTATGACCGATTTTTTAGTCCTGAAATCCGGCACCTACTACGTCCGTCTGGACGTTCCAGAAGACGCACGGGAAGCCTTTTCCGGGCGTAAGGTTTTGACTAAAAGCCTCAAAACTGGCAATCGTTCGGAAGCCCATATTTTCAAACTACGATGGTTGCAGCAGTGGAAAACCGAAATCGAAAAAGCCCGTAGGGGTGAAATCGGCAATTTCCGTGATGATGTTCTTCAAATAGTTGAAAAGCATCAAAGGGCCATAAACCAAGATAAAATTAAGGGGAAACCCGCAAACAATGAAACAAAAATGGGTTTTGAAGTAATCCAATATACACAAGATAAGAAGTTAAGCATCGACCTTGTTAATGAAGCAATTGATATTGCAGCAGGTCGTTCGGACTACTCACCAAAAACCCCATTTTTCAAAAGTCGCCTTGATGGTTTCTATAACTATGAATTAAATCAACGAAAAGTAGACTTGAATACAGTTGATAGACATATAAAGAGAATTAAAGCACTTGATGCCTTTTTGAAAGCTGAGGACTTATTGCTGGATTATGAGGCAGTTGCTTCATTCTTGATTTCAAAAAATCTGGAATCGAAGACAAAGAAACAATATTTGTTTTCGTTTAATGCCTTCTATAATTTCTTGATTAAAAAAGAACCACCATTCAAAGAACGTTATCCAATCAATCCTTTCAAAAGTCATGAATTGAGCCAAGTTAGACGTGGAACACTCAAAAAAGATGAAAGACGTGCTTTTACGGCGGAAGAGGTTGAAACCTTGCATAGTAAAGCAGTTGAAAAAGGAAAGCGTCAATTAGCCGATTTGATTAAGATAGCGGCCTATACGGGAGCACGCATTGAAGAAATATGCCGTTTAAAAACATCGTCAGTTGTTAAAGAGGATGGTGTGGATTGTTTTCATATTACAGAAGGTAAAACACAAGCATCCGTTCGTTTTGTGCCAATTCATCCGGTTCTCATGGAAACGGTCAAACGGCTTGTTAGTTCATCGGACGATGGGTATTTGTTGAAGACAAGCAAAGGTGGGAAGTATGAAACCAAATCGAAAGGTTTAGGTAATCAATTTTCAATCTTCAAGACAGATTTAGGTTTTGATAAAAAATGTGTTTTCCATAGCATTCGCAAAACTGTAATCACTACATTAGAGCGTGCTGATGTTAAGAACCTTGTCATCATTTCGTTGGTTGGCCACAAAGCTGATGGACTGCTAAGAATGACTTTCGATAGATATTCGGAAGGCCCAACCCCAGCATCTAAAATGGATGCTGTTAAACACCTACAATATAAATTCTCAGTATAATTTTTTATTGTTGTCATCATTCATGAGGCTACCTAATTAGGTGGCCTTTTTAATGCCTGCTATACGTTGCTATACGTTGCTATACACTTTCATTCTTTGTTATCTGGCTTATTGAAAGCTATACAACTTGAAAACATTTTAATATATGTTAACTTGATATTAGTAGTTCGAAAACATTACAGGCGAGCAATGTAAATGTATAGCAAGTTCACTTCGTTCACTTACTAACATTTACGCTCGATTTTTCGCACTACGTTTGAAAAATGTATAGCAATCAATATGGAGGATTGTATGAGTGATAAAGAAAGAAAAAGTAATCAGTTAAATTTTAGACTTCCAAAAGATGATATTCAGCTACTCGAAACACAAAGAGCAGCATTAAAGATGACACAGGTAAAATTTATTTCCCATATTATAAATAATGGAATAAATGAAGTCATAGAAGTATGTAGTCCAAAGTTAAGAGAGGATATAGTCACCATTGAAAAAATATTCAGTCAGATTGGCAATAACCTTAATCAAATAGCAGCAGCGTTGAATTCAGGGAAGCAACCAAACCAAGACATTTTAGATGTTCTGAGCAAATTAGATAAGAACATGGGCGTATTGACAAATAGACTTGAAAGTTTGAAAAAGGAGAAAATAACAATCAAAGGCGATATATGATAAGGAAAAGATTGAGCACCCAGAAAAGCAGGTCAGGAGTATATAAGGCTTCTAAATACTTTCACAAAGATGAGGGATGTGTATTGTTCGAAAGCAACATCTACACACCTATGAACTCATCCAAAAGACAAATTGCGAATGCTATTGCAACATCCATCGAAAATGATGTTGCTGTTAGAACAAAGGGCAGAAAGCAATCAGTTAGAAGTCAGCACGATATGGTCAGCTTTCATACCAATGATAACGTTACCCCTGAACAAGCGAAGCAGATAGTAAAAGAACTCTATGAACAAACGCACAACCTTTCAAATAGAAAGTATGCGTTGGGTGTTCACATTGATACAGATGAGGTTCATGTTCATATTGTGTGGGCTTTAAAAGATTTTAATGGCAAGTGTTACAACGTCAGCAATGACTACCGTGTTATTGAAAGAGAATGTGAAAAGCTTGAACAAAAATACAATCTAATAGTTCCCGAAAATCGAATTTCAAGAGACATGGATGAACTCGACAAAATAAAAGAGCTAACACTGCAAGATAAGAAAGACATTATCAACAAGAAATACAAAGACAAGCATCCATCAACAAAAGAAAGAATGCTTGACGTTCGTGGCGTTATTTCTAACAAGAAACAAATGAAAGACGCTTTGAGTGATTTCCTTAACAATGCTTCCAGCCCATCCGACTTCATCAACCAGATAACCGAGAATGGTTTCAATGTCATTCACAATGGCAAATCATCTTTCTCCATTCAACATGAAGACCAGATATTCAAAGCATCCGAGCTTGGCCTATCTTACAAAACACTTAAAGCGAAACTAGGTGATGACACTGGCTTTGAGCAGACTTTAAAAAATAAGCACAACGTAAAGGAATACGAAAATTGTTCAATCGCTTCAACCGAAGCAGAACCCGACTACATGAAAAAGATTAAACCAAACTCAGTGCTTGCTACTAAGTTCAAGTTTATTCAGCATAGTGACAAGGTTGAATATTTCTATAATTCAGCCAGTAGCAAGAAATCATTCGAGTATTACAAAGACCCATCAAAAGTTTCATTCCATGATTTATCAAGACAGTCAGCAAAGGCTGGCATTCAAAGACTTGTTGCCGACGCCAAACCACCACAATCATTTACAGTGAATGGCCCTGATTACTTCAAGAAGAATGTATGGCTCGAATTTCAGCTAATGGGATTGGAAGCCAAAGGCTTCAAGCTTGAAGGCTACAAACCTACCCCAGCAGATTTAGACGAATTGAAGAAAATTCAGGAGCAATATGCTTCGATGAATAAGAAGGCCGATCCTAAACCGCAACCAGCACCAGAAGCCCCTACGGTGGCCGTAGAAGCACCTAAACCAGTTGAGCCTGTCATGCCTATACCTCTTCAAAAAGCTCCTGAGAAGCCACCAGAGCCTACAAAGCAGGTTGAACAAGAACAGGTAGCACCTACCAACGATGACTTGATTGATGACTTGATGAAAGAGTTTGAGCCATCCAACCCTACACCTGTCGCAGAAGCTCCTACAAAGGCCTTAGAGACACCTACACCAGTAGAGCCTGCCGTAGATGACATTTACGCACCGATGACACCGGAGCCGATTCCAGAGCCTGAAAACCATAAGATTGATGGCGACTATTCAACATATTCGAATGATGAAATTGTTGAAGAATTTGAATGGTTGCAACCGAGACTAACGAAAAGTTTATTTCCGGGCAACAGCACACGAGACATCGCGGGGCATAGAGAAATGGACAACATTCCAGACAATCGTAATGGCATAAAAACTGGAGAGGTTAAGCGTCAATATGAATTAAGACAGAAATTATATAATCTATTTGATGAAATTAAAGAAAGAGACCCGTCAGCCGCAAAACAGCTTGAACAAGCTTTTAAAGCACAGATGGCAAACAAAAGAGCGGTTACGTTTGACTTAAAACCACAGTTAACAAAATAGCCCTATCAGGGCTTTTTATTTGTCTTGGATTTGAAAGTTTCTAATTCCAACTTGTAGCGTTACATCTTTGTTGAACCCGTTAACTTTGCTTACATTTAAGTATTCTTTCATACAATCATTTATAAAGCGTGACAACGGAAATTTGTGAGTATTGGCAATTTCTCTAAATTGATTATGTGTTTCAGCGTCGAGTGTGATGGTGCAAACTTTAAGATTTGCTTTTGCTTTTGGTTTTTTCATTAGTGTCCCTTTCTTATTTATATATATTTATTAGAGCACAAATAAAAGCAAAGTCAAATAAATACATATTTTTCTTGACAAAATTCAGGCACAAAAAAACCAGCATTAGCTGGCTTTGTTATAAGTCCCTTATACATTCGTCTTGATATTCGTAAGGAACTCTACTTTGGTCTACCAGCACCTTGAATGTGTAATCTAATGGGTCAAAAATCAAATGACAAACACTTTTGTCATGTGCATTCTTAACATCTTTATATAAACCATAAAGACCTAGTTTTTTTGTATATTTTAAGATTTCTTTTCTTTTGCTAGTTACCCTTATTAGTTGCATGCTCATAATCTCCTGTTCTTGATAACAATATAACATGCGATTATAAATAATCAATAGATAAGTATTTATTTATTGCAACTCGGCAGCATCAAGCAATGCAGTATCAACAATTTTGTAATTTGCTTTTATATCAATCATTTCTTTTGTGCTCAAATCAATTATGTATTTACCTATTAGTCTTTTTCCGAAAACATCACCGAGCAGGTCATTCTTAAATACTTGTATTTTGCTGTATAGCCTCATTATTTTTAGGTTTCCATTTACAAATATAGAGAACCCAATGAAATCGTTCTTGTCCACAAATGCGAACGCCTTATCAATAACGTCATTCTTGCCTTTCAAGAATGATTTTCTTTTCAGCTCTCTCCACAATGAAAGCGTATTCTTAACGCCGAACATTGCATATCTACGCACAGACCACAGTGCTTGAACTGCTCTAACTTTTTTGTGATTTGAGATTTCCAACTTATCTACATTTAGGACGCCGCCTTTTAACTCGAATTCCAAATTGAATGACTTAGTTAGATACTTCATCACGTATGATGTTGCCTTGCTTTTCTTTGCGTCAATTTCTTCAATTCTTACGGCGTTTTCCGAGTGTCTAAAATGCTTGTTAATCAAGATTACTAATTCGTCATAATGTTTCTTATTAACATACATTAAAGCGTGCTTATGAAAGCACTGGTCTTTGTGAGGTTCGACTGCCCAGAAACCATTCATCTCAATCTTATGTCTATGGATGTCTTTTCTAAAAGCATTCCATAAGCCTTTCAAGTAATCATTGCTATCCTTTGGGGTTGAACCGTCCCAAGAACTAACGCCTTTCGACGGCTTTGGATGAAATCTTGCCGGAGCGGTAAAAGTTATGAAAAGAGGCTTATAGTCAAGTTGTTTGGCATAGGCGTCCAACGATGAGACTTGGATAAATATCTCAGCAAATCTTTGCTTTTCAGTGCTTGCTACTTTCCATAGTGGGATTTTCTTGTTGTTTTCATTAACAAGAGATTTCTTCATTATGTAATCAAGCTGGCTGGCTTCGTCAGCTTCTCTATTGCGAACAACTTCATCACTACAAATCTCAAATGCTCGACCGGAACCAATCAAACCTGAGTGCAGCTTTAAAAGTTCGCTTCTTTGTTTTTGTATTCTTTTTATTTGTGATTTAAGTCTTTTCTCATCAGCAATGTTGATGAGCTTGTCTTTTATAGTTGACCCTTTAATGTCCTTTATTTTGATACCATAACCGATATCCCAATCATTCTTTATGCGTGAAAAAATACTCTCGCCGGATTCATCGTTTTTAAGATTTCTTTGCTTTATTATTAGTTGTTCTTGAATTCTCCCGAAAACAAACTCGATATTTTTGACAATATCGTTCAAGTCGCCAGCAAGAGCATATTTATGCTGTATCTTCCAGCATCTATATTCACTGCAAGTGGTAACCCAATTGAAGTTATCCTTAATATTCATTATTTCTTTGGCCAAGCTTGCACGCTTTCTTTTTGATGAGTTATTTAACTTATTTTCAAGATATTCCTTTGCAGCCATCTTTTTTTCGATAGCTTGCTCAAAAACATACTGTCTTTCACATTCTGCAAAGAAAAATTCGGGAGTAAGATTTTTAAGGATTATGCGTTGTGGAATAAATATCATGCAAATTATTATTGTTTGTTACTAATACAAATACCATGCCGTGCATGATTGTCAAATAAATAAATATTTTTACTTTCTACCCTGAAAAAACTGAATTTTTTAAAAATCAAAAGCGTCCAAAAAAACCTATAAAATCAACTTGCGACACTTATTTAAGAGTTATCCAAGAAGAGCAAAAGCAAAAGCCCGCCCTAACAGGCGAAAAGCATCTGGGTATTGCGAACAAAGTTCGCATATCAAAATCAAAAGCGTAGAACTCAAATTTTTATATTCAATAAATTTTGAGTAGCAAAACTTTCAAAAATCAAAACCTTTGAAATTGCCGTTTTTAGACGATTTACCATCTTGTGCGTATGGTAATACCGGGAATTAAAACACGCCGTTTTTAGCTTGTTTCTGTTGACGCACTAGAAAAGTGCATTGAGTTTTTTCTACGTTTTTTGTCGGTTTTTTGAGTTTCAATTTTCTTGGATAGTCGTTTTTTGGCTTAAAATCAATGAAAAACGTTGTCAATAGAAAACCGAAAATATATTTAAGGTGGGACCTTAATTATCAAATAGAGGTCAACCATATTCTTTAAATTTCACAGAATATGAAATGACCATCCACCGCGTTCATCTGGTAATTTTTCAAGCTTGAACAACTTCAACCGCTAAAAACGACCTAGCAGGCCAATATGTTGTATTCAGTCTTTGGTAGGCAGAACATAACTTGATAGCCCTGTATTCACGTAATTCCAGATTTTTTTTGATATTAAGCCGCGATCTAAAAAATACTCAGCAGCAAATAGAACTCTTGGAGCTAATTGTTTTGCATCTTGTATATGGCCATTGGCTGCCAAGTTAACACAATATCTGGTCACAACTTTTAATGCGACCTCTTCATCATTTATCTCATCACGAACAGCTTCATCAACTATGCTTTTATAATCGGATAGCGAAATAAAATTTGGATTCAACTCGTTATCAACTTTATAGTCTTGCCATAATATCTGTTTGACTATTTCGTAATGCTTCTGTCTATTTTTATAGTGCCCAAACATATTAGTTACCTACACCGATGAACCCAGCGAAATAACACAAACACTAACCCATGGCATGTCATTTTACCATCATGCTTTTTGTCGCTTTTTATGTAGAGGTTTTTGCAGAGCTTAGTGGCAATCTAAATAGTAAATGGTCTGATAATCATTCTTAGGCTAATCCTCACCTGAGTATGAGACACATTCGATCCATGGTTGACCCTTTCCCGCACTGCTGCAGAGCCGCAGCACGTCAAACGGTCTGGATAAGAAGGATAGCTTCAATACACCGTTTCAGGTGTGCAGAGCGAAGCCGAAGCGGACGCCACCGGGAGGCGGTTTTTCCCAAGAAAAGGGTATGAGAAGGGTAGATTTTTTGGATAGAAAAAGGGGTAGAAATTTCTTTCTACCCCTTTTCTAAGTCCTTGATTTACAAGGAAAATTATGGTGCCCCGAGGGAGACTCGAACTCCCACTCCTTTCGAAAACGGATTTTGAATCCGCCGCGTCTACCAATTCCGCCATCAGGGCTCAATGGCGGCGAAGTATAGAGAGGTGATTACCGTTGGTCAATCACGTTTCATGGTCTATTTTCACTATTTCCGCTAGACTTCCCGGCCCTGCTAGACGAACCCCATCATGCGCGTTGCTGACTTTACTTTTGAACTCCCGGATTCGCTGATCGCCCGCCACCCTTTGGCCGAGCGTCGCGCCAGCCGACTGTTGACCCTGGACGGGGTCAGCGGTGCCCTTGCACACCGTCAATTCACTGATTTGCTTGAGCATTTGCGCCCAGGCGATTTGATGGTCTTCAACAATACCCGGGTGATTCCGGCGCGGCTGTTTGGCCAGAAAGCTTCCGGCGGCAAGCTGGAAATTCTCGTCGAGCGGGTGCTGGACAGCCATCGTGTGCTGGCCCATGTGCGCTCCAGCAAGTCGCCGAAACCGGGGTCGAGCATTCTGATTGATGGCGGTGGCGAGGCCGAGATGGTCGCGCGCCATGACGCGCTGTTCGAGCTCAAGTTTGCCGAGGAAGTGTTGCCGCTGCTGGAGCGTGTCGGCCATATGCCGTTGCCTCCTTATATAGACCGTCCCGATGAAGACTCGGACCGCGAGCGCTATCAGACGGTTTACTCCGAACGCCTCGGCGCCGTCGCCGCGCCGACGGCCGGGTTGCATTTTGACCAGCCGCTGCTGGATGCGATTGCCGCCAAGGGTGTCGAGACTGCCTATGTGACCCTGCACGTGGGGGCCGGGACGTTTCAGCCGGTGCGTGTGGAGAACATCGAAGATCACCATATGCACAGCGAATGGCTGGAAGTCAGCCAGGCCGTGGTGGACGCGGTCAACGCCTGCAAGGCGCGCGGTGGGCGGGTGGTCGCAGTGGGCACCACCAGCGTGCGCTCCCTGGAGAGCGCGGCGCGCGATGGCGTGCTCAAGCCGTTCAGTGGCGACACCGACATCTTTATCTACCCAGGCCGGCCGTTTCATGTGGTCGACTGCCTGGTCACCAACTTCCATTTGCCGGAATCCACGCTGTTGATGCTGGTGTCGGCCTTCGCGGGTTATCCCGAAACAATGGCCGCGTATAACGCAGCCATTGACAATGGATACCGCTTTTTCAGCTACGGTGATGCGATGTTTATCACCCGTAATCCGGCGCCGCGCGGCCCAGAGGAACAACTATGAGTCGTATGTCGTTTGAATTATTGGCCACCGACGGCAAGGCCCGTCGCGGCCGCCTGACCTTCCCTCGCGGTACCGTGGAGACCCCGGCGTTCATGCCGGTCGGCACCTACGGCACGGTCAAAGGCATGCTGCCGCGTGACATCGTCGCCACCGGCGCCGAGATCATCCTTGGCAACACCTTCCACCTGTGGCTGCGCCCGGGCACGGAAGTGATCAAGAAGCACGGCGACCTGCATGACTTCATGAAGTGGCAAGGCCCGATCCTGACTGACTCCGGTGGTTTTCAGGTGTTCAGCCTGGGCGCCATGCGCAAGATCAAGGAGGAGGGCGTGACCTTCGCCTCGCCGGTGGACGGTTCCAAGGTGTTCATGGGCCCGGAAGAGTCGATGCAGGTCCAGCGCGACCTGGGCTCCGACATTGTGATGATTTTTGACGAGTGCACGCCGTACCCGGCCGATGAAGACGTGGCGCGGATCTCCATGGAGCTGTCGTTGCGCTGGGCCCAGCGCTCGAAGAATGCCCACGGCGAAAACACGGCGGCGTTGTTTGGTATCGTTCAGGGCGGTATGCACGAAAGCCTGCGCAAGCGCTCGCTGGAAGGCCTGGACAAGATCGGCTTTGATGGCCTGGCCATTGGCGGTCTGTCGGTGGGCGAGCCCAAGCATGAAATGATCAAGGTGCTGGACTACCTGCCAGGCCTGATGCCTTCTGACAAACCTCGTTACCTTATGGGCGTTGGCAAACCAGAAGATCTCGTAGAGGGTGTGCGCCGCGGTGTGGACATGTTCGATTGCGTGATGCCAACCCGTAATGCCCGCAATGGGCATCTGTTCATTGATACAGGCGTGCTGAAGATCCGTAACGCGTTCCATCGCCATGATGATTCGCCGCTGGATCCCACCTGTGATTGCTACACCTGCCAGAACTTCTCCCGTGCTTATCTGCACCATCTGGACAAATGCGGGGAAATGCTGGGTAGCATGTTGAATACCATCCACAATTTGCGTCACTACCAAGTCCTGATGGCTGGTTTGCGCGAGGCTATTCAACAGGGTACATTGGCCGCCTTTGTCGATGCCTTCTATGCCAAGCGCGGGCTGCCCGTGCCGCCCTTGGACTGAGTTTCCCGACCCTAAGATTCACTATTTGCAACTGGAGTGCTAAATGAGCTTTTTTATCTCTAACGCTATGGCTGACGCCGCTGCACCGGCCGCTGCCGGTCCTATGGGCGGTGGTTTCGAGTGGATTTTCCTGGTCGGCTTCCTGGTCATCTTCTACCTGATGATCTGGCGCCCACAGGCCAAGCGCGCCAAAGAGCAGAAAAACCTGCTGGGTAGCCTGCAAAAAGGCGACGAAGTGGTCACCACCGGCGGTATCGCTGGCAAGATCACCAAGGTTTCCGATGCTTTCGTGGTACTGGAAGTCTCCGACACCGTTGAAATGAAGTTCCAGAAAGGCGCCATTGCCGCCACGCTGCCAAAAGGCACGCTCAAAGCGATCTGAGTAACAACTTTTACCAATCGACGGGGCGCGCAAGGCGCCCCGCGTCATAAGCGGGCGGCGTGATGCTGAACAAATACCCTCTGTGGAAATACGTACTGATCCTGGCGGTGCTGGCGATCGGCTTTATTTATTCCGCTCCCAATCTCTATCCTGATGACCCGGCGATCCAGATCACCGGTGCCAGCACTTCGCTGCAGGTCAATCAGGCTGACCTGGACCGTGCGAGCAAGGCGCTCATCGACGCGGGTATCCAGGTTAAAGCGGCAACATTGGCAGCTGATGCGAAGGGCGGTTTGCTGCGCCTGACCAAGCAAGAAGACCAATTGCCGGCCAAGGATGTTGTACGCAAGGTCATGGGTGATGACTACGTCGTTGCACTGAACCTGGCTCAGACCACGCCAAAATGGCTGAGCAGCATTGGCGCGCATCCCATGAAGCTGGGTCTGGACTTGTCCGGTGGTGTGCACTTCCTGTTGGAAGTGGACATGGACAAAGCCCTCGACGCACGCATGAAAGTCTACGAAGGCGATGTGAAGAGCCTGTTGCGTAAAGAGCGCCTGCGTTATCGCAGCCTGCCGCAGCTCAATGGTGCCATCCAGCTGGGTTTTGCTGACGAAGCAAGCCGCGAACAGGCCCGTGCACTGATCCGCAAAAACTTCAACGATTTCGACATTGTTCCGGCCGACCTCAATGGTCAGGCGGTACTGCGTCTGGCGATGACCCCGGCTAAGCTGGCGGAAATCCGTGAATACTCCATCAAGCAGAACTTGACCACGGTACGTAACCGCGTCAACGAGCTGGGTGTGGCCGAGCCTCTGGTTCAGCGCCAGGGTGCCAATCGCATCGTGGTTGAGCTGCCGGGCGTGCAGGATACTGCTGAAGCCAAGCGCATCCTCGGCAAGACTGCCAACCTGGAGTTCCGCCTGGCGGCCGAGCCGGGTGCTTCCAGGGCCACTTCCGAAACCTTCGAGTTCCGCGAGGGCAACCGCCCAGCCGCGCAGATCGAGCGTAGCCTGATCATCACCGGTGACCAGGTGACGGATGCCAAGGCTGGTTTCGGCGAGCACGGCACGCCTGAAGTGAACATCCGTCTGGATGGTCATGGTGGCGAACTGATGAACCGCGCCACGCGCAGCAACGTCGGTCGCAGCATGGCGGTGATCTTCATCGAGCAACGCCCGGTGACCACCTACACCAAGCAAATGGTCAATGGCGTCGAGAAAGACGTGGCGGTACAGACCTTCAAGGAAGAGAAGAAGATCATCAGCCTGGCGACCATCCAGTCGCCTCTGGGTGCTCAATTCCGCATCACCGGCCTGAACGGCCAGGGTGAGTCTTCCGAGCTGGCGCTGCTGTTGCGTGCCGGTGGCCTGGCGGCACCGATGTACTTCGCCGAGGAGCGCACCATTGGTCCAAGCCTGGGTGCTGACAACATCACCAAGGGTGTCGATGCGGCGCTGTGGGGCATGCTGTTCGTTTCGCTGTTCATCATTGCCATCTACCGCTTCTTCGGCGTCATCGCCACCGTAGCCCTGGCGGGCAACATGGTGATGCTGCTGGCCCTGATGTCGCTGCTGGGGGCTACACTGACCCTGCCGGGTATCGCCGGTATCGTGCTGACCATGGGTATGGCGGTAGACGCCAACGTGCTGATCTTCTCGCGGATTCGTGAAGAGATTGCAGCGGGCATGAGCGTGCAGCGGGCAATCAACGAAGGCTTCGGCCGGGCATTTACCGCGATTCTCGACTCCAACCTGACCACATTGCTGGTCGGCGGGATTCTCTTTGCCATGGGCACCGGCCCGGTCAAGGGTTTTGCGGTGACCATGTCCCTCGGTATCTTTACCTCGATGTTCACGGCCATTTTGGTGACCCGCGCAATGGTCAACCTGACCTTTGGCGGGCGTGACTTCAAGAAGTTGTGGATTTAAGGGGCTGCCATGTTACGTACAATCAACTTCATGGGCGTTCGCAACGTTGCGTTCGGCGTCACTGTGCTCCTTACCGTCCTGGCGCTGTTCAGCTGGTTCCATAAGGGGTTGAACTACGGCCTGGACTTCACCGGCGGTACGCTCATCGAGCTGACCTACGAGAAACCGGCCGACGTCACCAAGGTGCGTGCCCAACTGAACGAGGCCGGGTATGACGAGGCGATCGTGCAGAGCTTTGGTGCGACCACCGACCTGCTGGTGCGGATGCCCGGTGAAGACCCGCAACTGGGTCACCAGGTAGCTGAGGCCTTGCTCAAGGTCGGTGGCGACAACCCGGCTTCGGTCAAGCGCGTCGAGTTCGTCGGCCCGCAGGTGGGTGAAGAGCTGCGCGACCAGGGCGGCCTCGGCATGCTGATGGCGCTGGCCGGCATCATGGTCTACCTGGCGTTCCGCTTTCAGTGGAAGTTCGGCGTCGGTGCCATTATCTCGCTGATCCACGACGTGATCGTGACCGTGGGTATCCTGGCGTACTTCCAGATCACCTTCGACCTGACGGTACTGGCGGCGGTGCTGGCGATCATTGGTTACTCTTTGAACGACACCATCGTGGTATTCGACCGGGTTCGCGAGAACTTCCGGGTGCTGCGCAAGGCGACGTTGATCGAGAACATCAACATCTCCACCACCCAGACCCTGCTGCGTACCATGGCGACGTCGATCTCCACCTTGCTGGCGATTGGCGCGCTGATGATCTTCGGTGGCGACAACCTGTGGGGCTTCTCCCTGGCGCTGTTCATCGGCGTCCTGGCAGGTACCTACTCGTCGATCTACATCGCCAACGTGGTGCTGATCTGGCTGAACCTCAACAGCGAAGACCTGATTCCTCCTGTTGCGACAGACAAGGAGGTCGACGAGCGCCCTTGATGGGTTTTTGTTGATCGGCTGTTACAAAGAAGGCGCGAGTATTGAACTCGCGCCTTTTTTTTTGCTCCAAGGCTGGGTATAGCGCGGACGTTTCAGTCCGCTTGTGATGGTCAGGAGGTTCACGTGAACAAGTCGTTACTGGTTGGTGCGGTATTGGGTGCTGTCGGTGTGACTGCCGGGGGTGCTGTCGCCACCTACAGCCTGGTAAAAAGCGGCCCTGAGTATGCGCAAGTGCTGGCAGTGCAGCCGGTCAAGACCCAGATCAAAACCCCGCGTGAGGTCTGCAAGGACGTCACCGTAACCCGGCAGCGTCCGGTGCAGGATCAGCATCAAATCGCTGGTACCGTGGTCGGCGCCCTGGCAGGTGGTCTGCTGGGTAACCAGATCGGTGGCGGTACAGGCAAGAAGATTGCCACCGTAGCTGGCGCAGTCGGTGGTGGTTATGCCGGTAACAAGGTTCAGGAAGGCATGCAGAACCGTGATACCTACACCACCACCCAGACGCGCTGTAATACCGTCAACGACATCAGCGACAAGGTTGTCGGGTATGACGTGCGTTACAACCTGGATGGCAAGGAAGGATCGGTGCGCATGGAGCGTGATCCGGGTAGCCAGATTCCAGTGGATAAAGAAGGGCGTTTGATCTTGGGCCAAAATCAACAGTAATCCCAGGCCTGGCGCAGCTCAAAATGTGGGAGCGGGCTTGCCCGCGATGGCGGTGAATCAGTCAAATGTGTCTAACCAGGCACTCCGCTATCGCGGGCAAGCCCGCTCCCATATTTGATTTGTGTTGTCGCTGAAAGCGAGGCATGGCCAAATCCCAGGCATAAAAAAAGCACCCCGAGGGGTGCTTTTTTGTGCTCGCTCGCTTAACGCTTCAGCGAAGCCGGCAGGTGCGGCTGGATCGCCGTCAGGACTGCCTTGAAGCATTTGGTGTTGCCTGCTACCACGTGACCCTTCTCCAGGAAGTCGTGACCGCCGGTGAAGTCGCTCACCAGGCCGCCGGCTTCTTGAATCAGCAGGGCGCCTGCGGCCATGTCCCACTCGGACAGGCCCGACTCCCAGAACGCATCAAAACGACCGGCGGCAACGTATGCCAGGTCCAGGCTGGCGGCGCCGGCGCGGCGGATGCCGGCGGTCTGGCCAACCAGGGCGCGGAACATGCCCAGGTAGTTTTCCAGGTTGTCCATCTGGTCGTCACGGAACGGAAAGCCGGTGCCCAGCAGGGCGCCGTCCAGGCTGGTGCGACCGCTGACACGCAGGCGACGACCGTTCAACTGGGCGCCACGGCCACGGCTGGCGGTGAATTCTTCCTGGCGAACCGGGTCCAGCACGACGGCGTGTTCCAGGCGGCCACGGTATTTGCAGGCAATGCTCACGGCAAAGTGTGGGATGCCGCGCAGGAAGTTGGTGGTGCCATCCAGTGGGTCGATGATCCACAGGTAGTCTTCGCCTTCGCCGCTACCTTTGTGCAGGCCGGTTTCTTCACCGAGGATGCCGTGGGTAGGGTAGGCCTTGCGCAGGGCGTCGATGATTTTCTGTTCGGCGGCGCGATCCACCTCGGATACATAATCCTTGGCGTCTTTTTCGTCGACCTTGATGGTATCCAGGCGCTCGATGGAGCGGAAGATCAATTCACTGGCGCTGCGGGCGGCGCGCAGCGCGATATTCAGCATGGGCTGCATGGATGTGTCACCTAAGGTTGTTAAAGAAAGCCGGGCATTCTAGCAGAAACTTTCTTCAGGTGAAGGACGACGTTCGCTTTCATGGCATAACCTTAGGCTGTTCTGTAATATTTGCCCCCCTTTCCCATGTCCGAGAGCGCCTCCCTTGCTGCAAAACATTCGTGTCGTCCTCGTCAATACCAGTCACCCCGGCAATATCGGCGGGGTGGCGCGGGCCATGAAAAACATGGGGCTGACGCGCCTGGTGCTGGTGGAGCCACGGGTGTTCCCGCACCACGAAGCTGACGCTCGTGCCTCAGGCGCCAATGACATCCTGGAAAAAGCCCAGGTTGTCGCCACCCTGGAAGACGCCCTGGTCGGTTGCAACCTGGTGCTCGGCACCAGTGCTCGTGACCGGCGCATCCCCTGGCCGCTGCTCGATCCCCGCGAGTGCGGGGCCAAAGTGGTCGAAGAGGCTGCTGGCGGTGCTGAAATCGCTCTGGTATTTGGCCGTGAAGACTCCGGCCTGACCAATGACGAGCTGCAGCGATGTCATTATCACGTGCACATTCCATCAGACCCTGAATTCAGCTCGCTGAACCTCGGGGCAGCCGTGCAGGTGTTGAGTTATGAAGTGCGCATGGCCTGGCTGGCAGCACAAGGCCAGCCGAGCAAGATGGAGAAGGACGAGGTCGCATCCACCAAAAGTGGTGAATTGGCCACCATGGATGAACTGGAACGGTTCTATGAACACCTGGAGCAGACCCTGGTGGCCATTGAATTCCTTGATCCGGAAAAACCACGGCACTTGATGGCGCGCCTGCGCCGGCTGTATGGGCGCAGCTCGGTCAGCCGGGCAGAGATGAATATATTGCGTGGCATCCTCACGGAAACCCAGAAAGCGGCCCGTGGCGAGCTTCTTAAGCGGAAGGATTAAAAATGTTCGAGCGTTTGCGAGAAGATATCCAGAGTGTTTTCCATCGTGACCCGGCGGCGCGCAACGCCTTTGAAGTGCTGACCTGCTACCCGGGCATGCACGCGATCTGGATTCACCGCTTGTCCGGTGCCTTGTGGGGCATGGGCTGGAAGTGGCTGGCGCGGCTGGTGTCGAACTTTGGTCGCTGGCTGACCGGGATCGAGATTCATCCGGGGGCCAAGGTCGGTCGTCGCTTCTTCATCGATCACGGCATGGGCATCGTTATTGGTGAGACCGCCGAAATTGGTGATGACGTGACCTTGTATCAAGGCGTGACGCTGGGCGGTACCACCTGGAACAAGGGTAAACGTCACCCAACCCTGGAAAACGGTGTAGTGGTAGGGGCGGGCGCCAAGGTGTTGGGGCCGTTTACCGTGGGTGCCGGTGCCAAGGTTGGTTCCAATGCGGTGGTGACCAAGGCGGTGCCACCGGGCGCAACCGTGGTGGGCATTCCTGGGCGGATCATCGTCAAGCCGGAAGTCGGCGATGAGCAGGAGGCCAAGCGCAAGGCCATGGCCGAGAAGATCGGCTTCGACGCCTATGGCGTCAGCGAAGACATGCCGGACCCGGTGGCTCGCGCCATCGGCCAGTTGCTCGACCACCTGCAGGCGGTGGATGGCAAGCTGGACGGGATGTGCGGCGCGCTGAAGGATCTGGGTAGTCCTTACTGTGCGAAAGATCTCCCTGAGTTGCGCGAAGAGGACTTCGCTGAGATCAAGGATGAGGCCGGTGCCACCAAGGCTGGTTAGGTTTTAAGTCCGATAAAATGCCCTGTGGGAGCTGGCGTGCCTGCGATAGCAGTCTGCCAGTCACCCCTTGGGCTGCTGATCCACCCCTATCGCAGGCAAGCCAGCTCCCCCATTTGATCTCCATTGGTCTTGAGATTGAGCCCTGGCCCTGTTCCTGCTGTTCGATCCCACCCCATCCTGCTATGATTCGCGCGCCCTTTTTACGGGTATTCCTGACTAAAGTACTAGGTCTTATAGTTGACTTAAATACTCGGGAATCGCATACTTGCTCCCATTCTGAAACACCTTGGTACTTGTCCATGAGACTGACTACAAAAGGCCGATATGCGGTGACCGCCATGCTCGATCTGGCCCTGCACGCGCAAAACGGGCCGGTGTCCCTGGCCGATATCTCCGAGCGCCAAGGCATTTCCCTGTCTTACCTTGAGCAGCTGTTCGCCAAGCTGCGCCGCAGCAACCTGGTTTCCAGTGTGCGTGGCCCGGGTGGCGGTTATCAGTTGTCCCGCGATATGCAGGGCATCCAGGTGGCCCAGGTGATCGACGCGGTCAATGAGTCCGTCGATGCTACCAAGTGCCAGGGCCTGGGTGATTGCCATGCCGGCGACACCTGCCTGACACACCACTTGTGGTGTGACCTGAGCCTGCAGATCCATGAGTTTTTGAGTGGTATCAGCTTGGCTGATCTTGTGACTCGCCGTGAGGTGCAGGAAGTAGCCCAGCGTCAGGACCAGCGCCGATGCAACACCAAGGTGCCGCGTCTGGACAAGATTGAAGCGTCCGCCGTCGAGTGACAGCCGAAGAGCTAACGGCACGCCAGCCAGCCTGATTTAGGAGAAAGTCCATGAAATTGCCGATTTACCTTGATTACTCAGCGACCACCCCGGTTGATCCGCGTGTCGCGCAAAAGATGAGCGAATGCCTGCTGGTTGACGGAAACTTCGGCAACCCGGCCTCCCGTTCCCACGTTTTCGGCTGGAAGGCCGAGGAAGCGGTGGAAAACGCTCGTCGCCAGGTCGCCGACCTGGTCAATGCCGACCCGCGTGAAATCGTCTGGACCTCCGGTGCCACCGAGTCCGACAACCTGGCAATCAAGGGCGCCGCGCATTTCTACGCGACCAAGGGCAAGCACCTGATCACCACCAAGATTGAGCACAAGGCTGTCCTCGACACCATGCGCCAACTGGAGCGTGAAGGTTTCGAGGTTACTTACCTCGAGCCCACCACCGACGGTATCGTCACCCCGGCAATGATCGAAGCCGCGATGCGTGAAGACACCATCCTGGTTTCCGTGATCCACGTGAACAACGAAATCGGCACCATCAACGACATCGCCGCCATCGGCGAGCTGACCCGCTCCAAAGGCGTGTTGCTGCATGTCGATGCTGCCCAGTCCACCGGCAAGGTCGATATCGACCTGTCCAAGCTGAAAGTCGACCTGATGTCGTTCTCGGCCCACAAGACCTACGGCCCTAAAGGCATTGGCGCGCTGTACGTGAGCCGCAAGCCTCGCGTCCGTATCGAAGCCACCATGCACGGCGGCGGTCACGAGCGCGGCATGCGCTCGGGCACCCTGGCGACCCACCAGATCGTCGGCATGGGCGAAGCCTTCCGTGTAGCCAAAGAAGACATGGCTGCCGAAAATGTGCGCATCAAGGCTCTCAGCGATCGCTTCTACAAGCAGGTCGAGAACCTTGAAGAGCTGTACATCAACGGCAGCATGACCGCCCGTGTACCGCACAACCTGAATTTGAGCTTCAACTACGTCGAGGGCGAGTCGCTGATCATGGCGCTCAAGGATCTGGCGGTTTCGTCCGGTTCGGCCTGCACCTCGGCTTCCCTTGAGCCGTCCTACGTCCTGCGCGCCCTGGGCCGCAACGACGAGTTGGCGCACAGCTCGATCCGCTTTACGTTCGGCCGTTTCACCACCGAAGAAGAAGTCGACTACGCAGCGCAGAAAGTCTGCGAAGCGGTCACCAAGCTGCGCACTCTGTCGCCGCTGTGGGACATGTACAAAGACGGTGTCGATATTTCCAAGATCGAGTGGGCGGCACACTAAATATAGAAGCCGCCACCCAAGCTCTGTAGGAACGTGGCGGAAAACGCAGGCGTTTCTACAGGGTTCCAGAGCGGCCCTGATGAGTGAGGATTCAGTACCATGGCTTACAGCGAAAAGGTCATCGACCACTACGAAAACCCGCGCAACGTCGGCAAGATGGACGCGGAAGATCCTGATGTGGGCACCGGCATGGTCGGCGCTCCGGCGTGCGGCGACGTTATGCGCCTGCAGATCAAGGTCAATGACGCTGGCGTTATCGAAGACGCCAAGTTCAAGACCTACGGCTGCGGTTCAGCCATCGCCTCCAGTTCCCTGGCGACCGAATGGATGAAAGGCAAGACCCTGGATGAAGCTGTCACTATCAGCAACACCCAGTTGGCCGAAGAGCTGGCCCTGCCGCCCGTGAAAATTCACTGCTCGGTACTTGCAGAGGACGCCATCAAGGCGGCCGTTCGCGATTACAAGCAGAAGAAAGGCTTGATCTAAGCATTTGGCGACGAGTAAGGAGTCAACGATGGCTATCAGCATGACAGAAGCGGCTGCGCGGCACGTGCGACGCTCCCTGGATGGGCGCGGTAAAGGTGAGGGGATTCGTCTGGGTGTGCGCACCACAGGCTGTTCCGGCCTTGCCTACGTGCTGGAGTTCGTCGACGAGGTGGTTGCGGAAGATCAGGTGTTCGAAAGTCACGGCGAGAAAGTGATCATCGACCCGAAAAGCCTGACCTACCTGGACGGCACCGAACTCGATTTCGTCAAGGAAGGGTTGAACGAAGGCTTCAAGTTCAACAACCCCAACGTACGCGGTGAATGTGGCTGCGGCGAAAGCTTCAACATCTGAGGCTATTTGTGGGTACTCCTTGTCATTTCGCTTTATTCGAGCTGCAGCCGAGCTTTCGGCTGGACCTCGAGCAGCTTGCCACGCGCTACCGTGAATTGGCGCGTGGGGTGCATCCGGATCGCTTTGCCGACGCTTCCGAGCGTGAGCAGCGCCTGGCGCTGGAGCAGTCAGCCAGCCTCAACGAAGCCTATCAGACGCTCAAAAGCCCTCCCAAACGCGCGCGTTACCTGCTCGCCATGGGTGGTGGCGAAATGCCGCTGGAAGTCACGGTCCATGACCCTGATTTCCTGATGCAGCAGATGCAGTGGCGTGAAGAGCTTGAAGACTTGCAGGACGAGGCCGATCTGGCTGGCGTCGCAGTCTTCAAGCGGCGTCTGAAAGTGGCCCAGGATGAACTCAACGAAAGCTTCGCAGCCTGTTGGGACGATGCAGCGCAACGTGAACAGGCCGAACGCCTGATGCGGCGCATGCAGTTCCTCGACAAGCTCACTTACGAAGTGCGCCAGCTAGAAGAGCGCCTCGACGATTAACCCAGTGCTGCACAGATTGCACGCCTGATAGACAGATAAGACCTGATTACCATGGCTCTACTGCAGATCGCCGAACCCGGCCAAAGTCCTCAACCGCACCAGCGTCGCCTGGCGGTTGGCATCGACTTGGGTACTACCAATTCACTGGTCGCCGCACTGCGCAGCGGTCTCTCCGAGCCGCTGCCCGATGCTGATGGCCAGGTCATCCTGCCATCCGCCGTGCGCTATCACGCTGACCGCATCGAAGTGGGCGAGTCCGCTCGGTTGGCGGCGTCTGCCGACCCGCTGAACACCATACTGTCGGTCAAGCGCTTGATGGGTCGTGGGCTGTCCGACGTCAAGCAATTGGGCGACCAACTGCCGTACCGCTTTGTCGGCGGCGAATCCCATATGCCGTTCATCGACACCGTGCAGGGGCCGAAAAGCCCGGTGGAAGTGTCGGCCGATATCCTCAAGGTACTGCGCCAGCGTGCAGAAACTACCTTGGGTGGCGAATTGGTCGGGGCGGTCATCACGGTCCCGGCTTATTTTGATGACGCCCAGCGCCAAGCCACCAAGGATGCGGCGAAACTCGCCGGTCTGAACGTGCTGCGCCTGCTCAACGAGCCGACGGCGGCAGCTGTGGCCTATGGCCTGGATCAGCACGCTGAAGGCCTGGTTGCTATCTATGACCTGGGCGGCGGCACCTTTGATATTTCGATTCTGCGCCTGACTGGCGGTGTGTTTGAAGTGCTGGCCACCGGTGGCGACAGTGCCCTGGGTGGGGATGACTTCGACCACGCCATTGCCGGTTGGATGATCACCAGTGCCGGTTTGTCCGCCGACCTGGATCCGGGCGAGCAGCGTAACCTGCTGCAAACCGCCTGCGCCGCCAAGGAAGCGCTGACTGACGCCGCATCTGTTGAAGTTTCCTACGGCTCCTGGTCGGCCCAACTGACCCGTGAAGCCTTTGATGCGCTGATCGAGCCAATGGTCGCCCGTAGTCTGAAGGCTTGCCGTCGCGCCGTACGTGATTCCGGCATCGAACTGGAAGAAGTTGGCGCGGTGGTCATGGTTGGCGGTTCGACCCGTGTGCCACGGGTTCGCGAAGCGGTAGCCGACGCCTTCGGCCGCCAGCCGCTGACCGAAATCGACCCGGATCAGGTGGTGGCCATCGGTGCCGCGATCCAGGCCGATACCCTGGCCGGCAACAAGCGCGATGGCGGCGAGTTGTTGCTGCTTGATGTGATTCCGTTGTCCCTGGGCCTGGAAACCATGGGCGGCCTGATGGAGAAGGTGATTCCGCGCAACACCACCATTCCCGTCGCCCGCGCCCAGGACTTCACCACTTATAAAGATGGTCAGACGGCCATGATGATTCACGTGCTGCAAGGCGAGCGCGAGCTGATCAGCGACTGCCGCTCCCTGGCGCGTTTTGAATTGCGCGGTATCCCGGCCATGGTCGCGGGGGCGGCGAAGATCCGCGTGACGTTCCAAGTTGACGCCGACGGCCTGCTCAGCGTGGCAGCACGCGAGCTGGGTTCGGGCGTTGAAGCGAGCATCCAGGTCAAGCCGTCCTACGGCCTGACTGACGGCGAAATCGCCAAGATGCTCAAGGATTCGTTCCAGTACGCCGGTGATGACAAGGTCGCCCGGGTGTTGCGTGAGCAGCAAGTCGATGCCCAGCGCCTGCTTGAAGCGGTGCAGGGCGCCCTTGAGGCCGACGGCGAGCGCCTGCTGGATGCTGAAGAGCGTCTGGTCATCGACCTGCAGATGCAGGAACTGGCCCAATTGATGAAAGGCACCGATGGCTATGCCATCGAACAACAGACCAAGCGCCTTTCACAAGTAACCGATGCCTTTGCTGCCCGTCGTATGAACCAGACGGTGAAAGCCGCCCTGGCGGGACGCAACCTGAATGAAATCGAGGAATAACTGATGCCACAGGTCATTTTTCTGCCACACGCCGAGCATTGCCCGGACGGTATGGTCGTGGAGGCTGAGACCGGCAAGTCCATTCTCGAAGTTGCCCATGACAACCATATCGAGATCGAGAGTGCGTGTGGTGGTGTTAACGCCTGCACCACCTGTCACTGCATTATCCGCGAAGGTTTCAACAGTCTCGAAGAGGCTGATGAGCTGGAAGAGGACTATCTTGATAGGGCGTGGGGCCTGGAACCGACTTCGCGCCTGAGCTGTCAGGCCAAGGTGGGGACAGAAGACCTCACCGTCGAAATTCCAAAGTATTCGCTCAACCATGCCGCCGAAGCGCCGCACTGATTCAAGGAAGTGTCATGAGTCTTAAATGGGTTGATGTGCAAGAAATCGCTATTCTGCTGGCCGACGGCCATCCGGATACGGATCCCTATTCGGTGAACTTTGTAGCTTTGCGTGACATGGTCATGGCGTTGCCAGGGTTCGAAGACGAGCGGGATCGTGGTGGTGAAAAGGTTCTCGAAGCGATCCAGACTGCCTGGAAAGAAGAACAGGACTGAAGCCTCCCTTACGCAGTTAGGCAATACCCAAGAACCCGCGTATAATTCGCGGGTTTAATTTTTCGCAAATTACCGTTTCTGGAGTTACACCATGGCTGTTCAACGTACTTTCTCCATCATCAAGCCTGACGCTGTTGCAAAAAACGTCATCGGCGAGATCACCACTCGTTTCGAAAAAGCCGGCCTGAAGGTTGTAGCTTCGAAACTCAAGCAACTGTCCAAGGCTGAAGCTGAAGGCTTCTACGCTGAGCACAGCGCTCGTGGTTTCTTCGGTGACCTGGTTGCCTTCATGATCTCCGGTCCTGTTGTTGTTCAGGTTCTGGAAGGCGAAAACGCTATCGCTCTGAACCGTGAGCTGATGGGCGCTACCAACCCTAAAGAAGCAGCTGCCGGCACTATCCGTGCTGACTTCGCTGATTCCATCGACGCCAACGCTGTACACGGTTCGGACTCCGAAGCCGCTGCTGCTCGCGAAATTTCGTACTTCTTCGCAGCTACTGAAGTAACCACTCGCTAAGCATTGGCTTAAGAGTGAAGGTGAATCCATGACTACATCGACTGTAAAAACCAACCTGCTGGGTCTGACTCAACAGGAAATGGAAAAATTCTTCGACTCAATCGGGGAGAAGCGTTTCCGTGCCGGTCAGGTAATGAAGTGGATTCACCACTTTGGCGTCGACGATTTCGACGCCATGACGAACGTCAGCAAGGCCCTGCGCGACAAGCTCAAGGCGATTGCTGAGGTCCGTGGTCCTGAAGTGGTCAGCGAGGACATCTCCAGCGACGGCACCCGTAAGTGGGTGGTGCGCGTGGCGTCCGGCAGCTGCGTCGAGACCGTCTACATTCCCCAGGGCAAACGTGGCACCTTGTGCGTTTCGTCCCAGGCAGGCTGTGCCCTGGATTGCAGTTTCTGCTCCACCGGCAAGCAAGGCTTCAATAGCAACCTCACCGCCGCCGAAGTCATTGGCCAGGTGTGGATTGCCAACAAATCCTTTGGCAGCGTCCCGGCGACCGTCGACCGTGCCATCACCAACGTGGTGATGATGGGCATGGGTGAGCCGCTGCTGAACTTCGACAACGTGGTTGCGGCCATGCACCTGATGATGGACGACCTGGGCTACGGCATCTCCAAGCGCCGTGTGACCCTGTCGACCTCCGGCGTGGTGCCGATGATTGATGAGCTGTCCAAGCACATCGACGTCTCCCTGGCGTTGTCGCTGCACGCACCCAATGACGCATTGCGTAACCAATTGGTGCCGATCAACAAGAAGTATCCGCTTAAGATGCTCCTCGAATCTTGCCAGCGTTATATGTCGTCCCTGGGCGAAAAGCGCGTCCTGACCATCGAGTACACCTTGCTCAAAGATATCAATGACAAGGTTGAACACGCGGTCGAGATGATCGAGTTGCTCAAGAACACCCCGTGCAAGATCAACCTGATTCCGTTCAACCCGTTTCCCCATTCTGGCTACGAGCGGCCGAGCAACAACGCCATCCGTCGTTTCCAGGATCAACTGCACCAGGCTGGCTTCAATGTGACTGTGCGCACCACCCGTGGTGAGGACATCGACGCCGCTTGTGGCCAATTGGTAGGACAGGTGCTGGATCGCACCCGTCGTAGCGAGCGTTACATCGCAGTGCGCGAATTGAGCGCCGACAGCGATCTGGCGCAGAACGCCGCGACACGAACCTGAGAGAGGATCTCTATGCCCTTGCGCCTTGCGCTGCTGTTGCTTGTTGCCAGCCTGTCGGTTGGCTGTGTTTCATCGGGCTCTGATAGTCCGTTGCAAACCGGCAAGGGCCGTGACGAAGCGCGTGCTGCCTATGTGCAGTTGGGGCTGGGATACCTGCGCCAGGGCCTGAGCGAGCAGGCCAAGGTGCCGCTGCAAATGGCCCTGGCCCTCGACAACCATGATGCCGACGCGAATGCGGCGTTGGCCCTGGTGTTCCAGGCCCAGGCCGAGCCCGAGCTGGCCGACCAGTATTACCGCAAGGCCCTGGCTGTTCGCCCCCATGATCCACGCCTGCTCAACAACTACGGCAGCTTCCTGTTTCAGCAGGAGCGTTATAAGCAAGCGTCCGGTTATTTCCAGCAAGCAGCCACTGATACCCTATATCCTGAACGTTCGCGGGTTTTCGAGAACCTGGGAGTGACCTCCGTGCGTCTCGGCCAGCGTGAAGATGCCCGCCAGCAACTGGAAAAAGCCCTGCACCTGAATCAGCGCCAGCCACGGGCCTTGCTCGAAATGGCCCAGTTGTCGTTTGAAGACAGGCATTATGTGCCGGCACGTGACTATTACGAGCGTTTTAGCCTGCTCAGTGGGCAAAATGCACGTAGTCTATTGCTTGGTGTGCGCCTGGCCACGGTTCATGAAGAACGCGACAAGGCCGCACGTTTTGGTCAGCAATTAGAACGACTCTATCCCGGTACCCCGGAATATCAGCAATACCTGTCGGAGCAATGATGAAAGCCGCGCACCCGGAAGTTGTAGCCGCTAATCGCGTAAACCCAGGCGAGACCTTGCGTCAGGCCCGCGAAAGCAATGGTTGGTCGCTGGAAGAAGTGGCCCTCAAGCTCAATTTGACCACCACTTCCCTGGGTAACCTGGAAAACGGCGCGTTCGACAAACTGCCAGGGCATACCTTCGCCCGTGGTTATATCCGCGCCTATGCCAAGCTGCTGGGCACTGACCAGGCCATCCTGGTCCAGCAATTCGACCAGTTCACCGGTACGGATTCCCAGGGCAGTAACGTACACGGTCTCGGTCGTATTGAAGAACCGGTGCGGGTTTCCCATACTATTTTGCGAATTGTCAGCCTGTTATTGCTGATTGCAGTGATCGGTGGTGGTTTTATCTGGTGGCAGGACCAGACCTCGCTGCGCAGCAAGGATCTGATCAGCAACGCCCTGGAACACGTCGAAGTCGAAAGCGCTGACGGTACCACCCAGATTCACCCCTTGGACGAACCGGAAGACCAGGCTGTCGTCCAGGGCCAGGCTGCCCCTGAAACCAATCTTGAGCTGCAAGCGGGCCAGCAGCCTGCCGAAGCCAGCGCTGAGCCAGCTCCGGCCGCCGTTGCACCGGCTCCAATGGCTCCCGTGGCCCAGGCCCCGGCCGCCACGGTCCAGGCGCCTGTTGTACCGGCCCAGGCTCCGGCCGCGCCAGTCGCACCAACAGTCGCTGCACCTGCCGACCAGGCGCCTGCCGGCGTGGCGGGGGATGGCCGTCTCCACATTACCTACGTCGCTGACTGCTGGACACAAGTCACCGATGGCAATGGCAAAGTCCTGTTCAGTGCTTTGAAGCGTAAGGGAGATACGCTTGAGCAGGTCGGCAAGCCTCCTTTGACGCTGCGTCTGGGCTTTGCCCGTGGCGCGCAAGTGGCCTATAACGGCCAGCCTGTAGACGTGGCGCCGTTCACCAGTGGCGAGACCGCTCGCCTGAAGTTGGGACAATAGTCATGCACGGCGAATCTCCAATCAAACGTCGCGTATCGCGCAAGATCTGGGTCGGCTCCGTGCCGGTGGGTGGTGATGCCCCCATCGCCGTGCAGAGCATGACCAACAGCGACACCAATGACGTAGCGGCCACCGTGGCCCAGATCAACCGCCTGGAAGCCGCTGGCGTCGATATCGTGCGGGTTTCCGTGCCGGATATGGACGCTGCCGAAGCCTTCGGCCGCATCAAGCAATTGGTCAAGGTACCATTGGTCGCCGATATCCACTTCGACTACAAGATCGCGTTGCGCGTGGCCGAACTGGGCGTCGACTGCCTGCGGATCAACCCGGGCAACATCGGTCGCGAAGACCGCGTGCGTGCCGTGGTCGACGCCGCCCGTGACCGCGGGATCCCGATCCGCATCGGTGTCAACGCTGGCTCCCTGGAAAAAGACCTGCAGAAGAAATACGGCGAGCCTACCCCGGCAGCCCTGGTCGAGTCGGCACTGCGCCATGTCGAGCACCTTGAACGCCTGAACTTCCAGGATTTCAAGGTCAGTGTAAAGGCTTCCGACGTGTTCATGGCGGTAGAAGCCTACCGCCTGCTGGCCAAGGAAATCGTGCAGCCATTGCACCTGGGCATCACCGAAGCCGGTGGTTTGCGTTCAGGCACAGTGAAATCTGCGGTGGGTCTCGGTATGCTGCTGGCCGACGGGATTGGCGATACCATTCGTATCTCCCTGGCGGCGGACCCGGTAGAGGAAGTGAAAGTCGGCTACGACATTCTCAAATCCCTGCATTTACGCTCCCGTGGCATCAATTTTATTGCCTGCCCGAGTTGCTCGCGGCAGAACTTCGACGTGGTGAAAACCATGAACGAGTTGGAAGTACGCCTGGAAGACCTGCTGGTACCGCTGGATGTTGCGGTGATCGGCTGTGTGGTCAACGGGCCGGGTGAGGCCAAGGAGGCGCACGTAGGCCTGACCGGCGGTACCCCGAACCTGATTTACATCGACGGCAAGCCGTCGCAGAAATTGACGAATGATAATCTGGTGGATCAGTTGGAACGGCTGATCCGCGAGAAAGCGGCCGAGAAGGTCGCCTCTGACGCAGCGCTGATCGCTCGCGGCTGATCGAACGAATTTAAGGATTTGATGTGAGCAAGTCTCTGCAAGCCATTCGTGGCATGAACGACATCCTGCCCGAACAGACGCCCCTGTGGCGCTATTTCGAGAGCACGGTCGCGCGCCTGCTGGATAACTACGGTTACAAGCAGATCCGCATGCCAATCGTCGAGTTCACCGAGCTGTTCAAGCGCTCCATCGGTGAAGTGACTGACATCGTCGAAAAAGAGATGTACACCTTCGAAGATCGCAACGGCGACTCCCTGACCTTGCGTCCGGAAGGTACCGCCGCGTGCGTGCGCGCTGTGCTCGAGCATGGCATCACCGGTGGTGGCCAGACCCAGAAACTGTGGTACATCGGCCCGATGTTCCGCCACGAGCGCCCACAAAAAGGCCGTTATCGCCAGTTTCACCAGATCGGTTGCGAAGTCTTCAACCTCGATGGCCCGGATATCGACGCCGAGCTGATCGTGCTGACCTGGCGCCTGTGGGGCCAACTGGGCATCCGCGACGCGGTCAAGCTCGAGCTCAACAGCCTGGGCACCAGCGAGTCCCGTGGCCGTTACCGTGAAGCCCTGGTCGAGTACCTGTCCGCTCACCTGGACAAGCTCGATGAAGACAGCCAGCGTCGCCTGAAGACCAACCCATTGCGCGTCCTTGATACCAAGAACGCCGAGACCCAGGCTGTGCTGGTCGACGCGCCGAAAATGGCCGATTACCTGGACGACGAGTCCCGCACGCACTTCGAGGGCCTCAAGGCACGCCTGGATGCGGCCGGGATTCCCTACGTGATCAACCCCAAGTTGGTGCGCGGCCTCGATTACTACAGCAAGACCGTGTTTGAGTGGGTCACTGACAAGCTCGGCGCCCAGGGCACCGTGTGTGCCGGTGGTCGTTACGACGGTCTGGTTGAGCAGATGGGTGGCAAGCCGACCACGGGCGTGGGTTTTGCCATGGGCATCGAGCGGCTGATCCTGCTGCTGGAAACCCTGGAGCAGATCCCTGAAGAAATTTCCCGTCAGGTGGACGTGTACCTGTGCGCCTTTGGCGAGGCAGCCGAACTGGCTGGCCTGGCCTTGAGCGAACAGTTGCGCGACCAACTGCCGAACCTGCGCCTGCAGGTCAATGCCGGCGCTGGCAGCTTCAAGAGCCAATTCAAGAAAGCCGACAAGAGCGGCGCGTTGTACGCGCTGATCCTGGGCGACGATGAACTGGCCCAGCAAGTGGTAAGTGTCAAACCCCTGCGTGGCCAGGGCGAACAACAAAGCATTGCCTTTGATGCGCTTGCCGCGCACTTGGCCACCTGCATCGTGCAGGGTTGAAGCTGTCAAACAGCCGAATTTAGCGATTAAGGAGTATTGGGGTGTCGAGTACTGAAGATGATCAGCTGGCCGAGTTCAAAGACTGGTGGCAGCGTAACGGCAAACCCCTGGTAACTGGCGGCCTGCTGGCGCTGGTGGTGGTGTTCGGTTGGCAGGCGTTCCAGAAGTATCAGGGCAATCAGTCGCAAGGCGCCTCGATGCTCTATCAGCAATTGCTGGAAACCACGCTGACGCCTACCGGCAAGCCTGATCCTGCCCAAGTGGCGGACCTGGCCGGCAAGCTGAAAAACGAATTTGGCGGTAGCACCTACGCCCAATACGGTAGCCTGTTCGTCGCGAAAGTCGCGGTCGATACCGGCAAGCTGGATGATGCAGCCTCCGAGCTCAAAGCCATCGCCGACAAGCCGAGCAACCCGACCCTGGGTGAAATCGCACGTCAGCGCCTGGCCCAGGTCCTGGCCGCACAAAACAAGGCCGACGAAGCACTGAAACTGCTCGACGGCGATGCTGACAAGGCATTTGTAGCCACTCGCGAAGAGCTCAAGGGCGACCTGCTGGTCCAATTGGGTCGTACCGACGAAGCCAATGCTGCGTACCAAAAAGCCAAGGCTGCGCTGTCTGATGAAGCAGCGGTCGGTGGCTTACAAATCAAGCTGGACGACTTGGCCAAAGGGGATGCGTGACGTGATCCGTTGGAAACATGCAGCATTGCTGGCTCTGGCCGTTTTGGCCGCGGGTTGCAGCAGCAACAGCAAAAAAGAACTGCCTCCGGCCGAGCTGACCAGCTTCAAGGAAGAAGTGGTCCTGCAAAAGCAGTGGAGCCGCTCTATCGGTGACGGCCAGGGCGACACCTACAACATGTTGGTACCGGCAATCGACGGTGACAACATTGTGGCCGCTGACGTGACCGGCGTGGTGATCTCCATGGATCGCATGAACGGCGACGTCAAGTGGAAGAAAGACCTCGAGTTGCCTGTTTCCGGCGCCGTCGGCGTGGGTTACGGCATGGTGATGATCGGCACGCTGAAAGGCGAAGTCGTGGCCCTGGATTCGAGCACCGGTGAAGAGAAATGGCGCGCTCGCGTGACCAGTGAAGTCCTCGCACCGCCTGCCACCAACGGCGATATCGTCGTGGTGCAGACCCAGGATGACCGTGTCATCGGTCTTGACGCCAACACCGGCGAGCAGCGCTGGCTGTACGACAGCACCCCTGCGGTGTTGACGTTGCGCGGTACCAGTGGTCCGGTTGTGACCAATAACCTGGCGCTGGCAGGTCTTTCGACCGGTAAAGTGGTCGCCCTGGATACCCAGAACGGCGTGCCAGCCTGGGAATCGCGGGTCGCCATTCCGCAAGGTCGTTCCGAGCTGGACCGTGTGGTGGACATCGACGGCGGCTTGCTGCTGTCGGGTGAAACCCTGTACGTCGCCACTTACCAGGGCCGTGTCGCGGCGCTGGACCTGCAAAGCGGCCGCGTCCTCTGGCAGCGTGATGCCTCCAGCTACGCCGGTGTCGCCCAAGGTTTTGGCAGCGTCTACGTGAGCCTGGCATCGGGCACCGTTGAAAGCGTCGATGAGCGTTCCACCACAGCCCTGTGGAGCAATGACTCGCTGGCTCGCCGTCAACTGTCGGCTCCGGAAGTGTTCTCCAGCTATGTAGCGGTAGGCGACCTGGAAGGGTACCTGCACCTGCTGAGCCAGGTAGATGGTCGCTTTGTCGGCCGTGAACGTATCGACAGCGACGGCCTGCGTGCGCGTCCGCTGGTAGTAGGCAACATGCTTTATGTGTTTGGTAACAGCGGCAAGCTGGAAGCCCTGACCATCAAGTAAGAACTATGCTTGGGGTAACCCCCAGGCGGCCCTGCTTCGGCAGGGCATGCGACACCTTCGGGTGTTGCCCCGAGCACCAGCCGCTGCCTTGCAGCGGCTTTTGTATTTTCTGAAATAACGCAGTGGAGAGCCGCATGGTTCCCGTAATCGCCCTGGTGGGCCGACCTAACGTCGGCAAGTCCACCTTGTTCAACCGCCTGACCAGGACTCGCGACGCCATCGTCGGCGACTTGTCCGGTCTGACCCGTGATCGCCAATACGGTGAGGCAAAGTGGCAAGGGCGCTCCTATATTATTGTCGACACCGGTGGTATCTCCGGTGACGAGCATGGCATGGACGAAAAGATGGCCGAGCAGTCGCTGCTGGCCATTGAAGAAGCTGATGTCGTGTTGTTCCTGGTGGACGCCCGTGCGGGCTACACCGCCGCCGACCAGATGATCGGCGAGCACTTGCGCAAACGTAACAAGCGCTCCTATTTGATCGCCAACAAGATCGACAACATCGATCCTGAAGCGGCCCGTGCCGAATTCAGCCCGATGGGCCTGGGTGACGCGATTCCTGTCGCCGGTGCCCACGGTCGCGGTATCACCCAGATGCTGGAAATCGCCCTGCGCGACTTCCCCAAGGATGACGCCGAAGAAGTTGAAGGCGAAGAAGAGATCGTCGCTGAAGGTGAGGAAGCCAAGCGCATTCCTGGCCCGAGTGAAAAAGACGGGATCAAGATCGCTATCATCGGCCGCCCCAACGTGGGCAAGTCGACCCTGGTCAACCGCATGCTCGGTGAAGACCGGGTAATCGTCTACGACCAGCCCGGCACCACCCGCGACAGCATCTACATCCCGTTCGAGCGTAACGACGAGAAGTACACGCTGATCGACACCGCCGGTGTGCGCAAGCGCGGCAAGATCCACGAGGAAGTTGAAAAGTTCTCGGTGGTCAAAACCCTGCAGGCGATCAAAGACGCCAACGTGGTGATCTTCGTGATGGACGCCCGCGAAGGCGTGGTCGACCACGACCTCAACCTGCTGGGCTTTGCCCTGGAGGCTGGTCGGGCGTTGGTGATCGCGATCAACAAATGGGACGGCATGACCCCAAGCGAGCGTGACTTCGTCAAGGTCGAGCTGCAACGCCGGTTGTTCTTCGTCGACTTCGCCGATATCCACTTTATCTCGGCGCTGCACGGTACTGGCGTGGGCAACCTCTACGCTTCGGTACAGAACTCGTTCAAGTCGGCGGTCACCCGCTGGCCGACCAACCGCCTGACCCAGATCCTTGAAGACGCGGTGGGCGAACACGCGCCACCGATGGTCAACAACCGCCGGATCAAGCTGCGTTACGCCCACTTGGGTGGTGCCAACCCGCCGATTATCGTGATCCACGGTAACCAGATCGAGAAGGTGCCCAAGTCCTACGTGCGTTACCTGGAAAACACTTACCGCCGTGTCTTGAAGCTGGTCGGCACACCGATCCGCATCGAGTTCAAAGGTGGCGAGAACCCGTACGAAGGTAACAAGAACAGCCTGACTGACCGCCAAGTGAACAAGAAACGTCGCTTGATGAGCCACAACAAAAAGGCTGACAAAAAGCGTAAAGACCGCCGCTGACAGTGGAGTGGGCTTGTGTGGGAGTGGGCTTGCCCGCGATAGCGATAGATCAGACACCAACCTGCTGACTGACCCAGCGCCATCCCAGGCAAGCCAATTCCTACAGACGTTAGGCGTTACCCAAAAAGGGCTCTGAATGAGCCCTTTTTTGTGCCTCACGATTGACCCCTCGGCGCATGCAGCTTACAACTTGTAACTCACCGCCAGGGGCCCACCGCATGATCACCAGCAAGTTGCCGAATGTCGGCACCACCATTTTCACCACCATGTCGCAACTCGCTGTCGAAACCGGCGCGTTGAACCTGTCCCAGGGTTTTCCTGATTTCAATGGTCCCCAGGCCTTGCTCGACGCGGTGGGCAAACACGTTGCCAGTGGTCATAACCAATACGCGCCGATGACCGGCCTGCCGGCCCTGCGCCAGCAAGTGGCAGCCAAGATCGCTCGCAGCTACGGCGTGTCGGTCAATCCCGACAGCGAAGTGACCATCACCCCCGGCGCCACCCAGGCAATCTTCTGTGCGATCCAGGCAGTGATCCGCAGCGGTGACGAGGTGATTGTCTTTGACCCGTGCTACGACAGCTACGAGCCTTCGGTGGAGCTGGCTGGAGGGCGTTGCGTGCATGTGCAACTGGGGCTGGCGGATTTCAGCCTGGATTTCGAACAGATCAAGGCCGCGCTGACCCCGCGTACACGCATGATCATCCTCAACACCCCGCACAATCCCAGTGGTGCCCTGATCACTCGCGCCGAGCTCGACCAATTGGCCGAGCTGATCCGCGATCGCGATATCTATCTGGTCAGCGATGAGGTCTACGAGCACCTGGTATTCGATGGCGTACCCCACGTCAGCGTCCTGGCCCACGAAGAGCTGTATCAGCGCGCGTTCGTGGTCAGCTCCTTTGGCAAGACCTACCACGTCACCGGCTGGAAGACCGGCTACGTGGTGGCGCCAGCGGCCTTGAGTGCGGAGCTGCGCAAGGTGCATCAATACGTCAGTTTCTGCGGTGTTACGCCATTGCAGTATGCCCTGGCCGACTTTATGGCCGAACACCCGGAGCATGTCGAGGAACTGCCCGCTTTCTACCAGGCCAAACGTGACCTGTTCTGCGATCTGCTGGCCCCCTCGCGTTTCAGTTTTACGCGGGTAGCCGGTACTTACTTTCAACTGGTGGATTACTCACAGATTCGCCCGGACCTGGATGACGTGGCCATGTCGCTGTGGATGACTCGCGAGCATGGCGTGGCGACAATTCCGGTCTCGGTGTTCTATCGGACCCCACCCCAAGGCCAGCGCCTGGTGCGCCTGTGCTTTGCCAAACGCGAGGAGACGCTGCGTCAAGCAGCCGAGAAACTATGCGTGATCTGAGTGCTTTACCCGACCTGAACATTGCACTGGTGCAGACCACCCTGGCCTGGCATGACCGCCAGGCCAACCTGGAGCATTTCGAGCTGCTGCTGGAGCAGGCCAGGGGCGCCGACCTGATCGTGCTGCCGGAAATGTTCACCACCGGCTTTTCCATGGAGTCCCAATTGCTGGCCGAAGCCGAAAACGGCCCGACCCATGAATGGCTCAAGACCCAGGCGCGGAAGTACAACGCGGTGATTACCGGCAGCGTGATCATCCAGGCCGCTGACGGCAGCCACCGCAACCGCCTGTTGTGGGCGCGGCCCGATGGCGAAGTGTTGCACTACGACAAGCGCCACCTGTTTCGCATGGCCGGTGAACACAATCACTACACCCCCGGCGAGCGCCAGGTGCAATTCGAACTCAAGGGTTGGCGGGTTCGCCCGCTGATCTGCTATGACCTGCGCTTCCCGGTGTGGAGCCGTGATGCCCAGGACACTGACCTGCTGCTGTATACCGCCAACTGGCCGGGTGCACGGCGCCAGCACTGGAACCGCCTGTTGCCGGCTCGGGCCATCGAAAACCTGTGTTATGTGGCGGCGGTGAACCGAGTGGGTACGGATGGCAAGGGCTTTGCCTACACCGGCGACAGCCAGGTCCTGGACTTTCAGGGCGAAAGCCTGCTGAGCGCAGGGGAGGCGGACGGGGTGTTCCAGGTGTGCCTGGAGGCGGCGCAATTGGCGGACTATCGCACGCGGTTTCCGGCAAATCTGGATGCCGATAGTTTTCAGTTTGTCTGACAGGGGCCTGTTGTCAGTGGGATAGCTATCGCGGGCAAGCCCGCTCCCACAGGGGAATGCATTCCAAATGTGGGAGCGGGCTTGCCCGCGATGAGGATAGGTATCTACAGATTTTTTTAGTGATTCTTAGGTTTGTGTACATATCCGTTGCTTCGGTCACGGCGGCTATTGGTTCCGCCCTTACGGCGGGTCACTTTTGGAAAAGAGCCCGGAGTGCCGGCCCAGCCAAAAGTAACCAAAAGGGCTCTTGCCCCACCACTCGGCACCTCGCCCAGGCTCGGTGTGCCCGTCATCCGACATTGATTTGGGGGGCCGCCGCGATGGGCCATCCATGGCCCAGCGCGGCTAACCCGGCGTCCTGCCGGGTTACCCCCCAAATCAATATCGGATGACGGCCAGCGTGGTTTAACGGGGCGCCTAAGATCAAAAGCAAAGCGAGGCGGCCTGACAGCCGACCTGATCGTCGAGATGTACGCATATACCTGTGGGAGCTGGCTTGCCTGCGAAGGCGGTGTATCAGTCGATAAATGTATTGGCTGATACACCGCCTTCGCAGGCAAGCCAGCTCCCACAAGGGGGAATGCAGCTTCGCGCCCCGGCTTTGCTGTTGCTGTTGCTGTTGTTCTGCTTTTGATCTGGCTTTTGATCTTAGGCGCCCCGTTAAACCACGCTGGCCGTCAGGGCGGAACCCTAAGTGGCCATGACCGCAGCAACGGATATGTACACAAACCCAATAAGCACTAGAAAAAAAAGTTGTGTAGATACCTATGCCGCGATGAGGCCACCACCACAACCCCAAACTAAAAAGGCCCCTGGATTCGCATCCAGGGGCCTTTGGCTTTTCAGCGGTCAGTTACGCTGCTTTCGCTTCCAGCTGGCTCAACGAGCGGTTCAGGGCGCTGAACACCGCCTTGAAGCTGGCGGTGGTGATGTTTTCATCAATCCCCACGCCATGCACCGGGCGTTCGCCGTTCACGCGCAGCTCGATGTAAGCCGCGGCCTTGGCGTTGGTCCCCGCGCCGATCGCATGCTCGTTGTAGTCCATGATCTCGACCCCAATCGGCAGGCCGGCCACCAGTGCTTCCAGTGCGCCATTGCCCTTGCCGTGCCAGCGCAGGTTGGTTTCGCCCTGGCCCTTGCCGGAAACTTCGACTTCTACCGAGCTGTTGCCGTTTTCTTCCTGCAGGCGATGGCTGACCAACGCGTACGGGGTGTTGGCTTGCAGGTATTCACGCTGCAACAACGCGTGGATCTGCGCGGCGGTCATTTCCAGGCCCACGCGGTCGGTTTCGGCCTGTACCACCTGGCTGAACTCGATCTGCATGCGGCGTGGCAAGCTGATGCCGTATTCCTGTTCCAGCAGGTAGGCGATGCCGCCTTTGCCCGACTGGCTGTTGACGCGGATCACCGCCTCGTAGCTGCGGCCAATGTCGGCCGGGTCGATTGGCAGGTACGGCACTTCCCACAAGGTATCCGGTTTCTGCTGGGCGAAGCCCTTGCGGATCGCGTCCTGGTGGGAGCCGGAGAATGCGGTGTGGACCAGGTCGCCGACATATGGGTGACGTGGGTGCACCGGGATCTGGTTGCATTCCTCGACCACTTTGCGCACGCCGTCGATGTCGGAGAAGTCCAGCTCAGGGTCCACACCCTGGGTGTAGAGGTTCAACGCCACAGTGACCAGGTCAACGTTACCGGTACGCTCGCCGTTGCCGAACAGGCAGCCTTCAACACGGTCGGCGCCAGCCATCAGGCCCAACTCGGTAGCCGCGACACCGGTGCCACGGTCGTTGTGGGTGTGCAGGCTGATGATCACGCTGTCACGACGGTTGATATGGCGACCGAACCACTCGATCTGGTCGGCATAGATATTCGGCGTGGCGCATTCCACAGTGGCCGGCAGGTTGAGGATCATCTTGTGCTCAGGCGTCGGGTTCCACACCTCGATCACCGCGTCACACACTTCCTTGGCGAATTCCAGTTCAGTAGCGCTGAAGGTCTCCGGGGAGTATTCGAAGGTCCACTGGGTTTCCGGCTGCTGGGCGGCGTACTTGACGAACAGCTTGGCCGCGTCGACCGCGATGGCCTTGATCCCGTCCTTGTCCTGGTTGAACACAATACGGCGGAAGGACGGCGAGGTGGCGTTGTACAAGTGCACGATGGCTTTCTTGGCGCCGCGCAGGGATTCGAAGGTGCGGGCGATCAAGTCTTCACGGCCCTGGGTCAGCACCTGGATGGTGGTGTCCTCGGGGATGTGGTTGTCTTCGATCAGGGTGCGCACGAAGTCAAAGTCGGTCTGCGAAGCGGCCGGGAACGAGGCTTCGATTTCCTTTACGCCCACCGCGACCAGGGTTTTCCAGAAGCGCAGTTTTTTCACCGCATCCATCGGTTCGATCAGCGACTGGTTGCCGTCGCGCAAGTCGGAGCTGCACCAGATCGGCGCGGTGGTGATGGTCTTCGACGGCCAGGTGCGGTCCGGGATATCAATGGTCGGGAATGCGCGGTATTTCGAAGACGGGTCTTTGAGCATGCTCATCAGAAGAATCCTTGTTGTAGGGCCGAGAAGAGGCGGCCTGCCAGAAAGCGTTTATTAGGGATGCAAACCGGGGACGAGGCAGATCGATTCAGCCTGGCAGTCGTGCGCTGACGAGGCACAGGCTGCGGTGCTGGCGGAGCTGAATGAGGGTGTGAGAGGTTTTCATAAGCTCAACCCTAACCGTCGGGGTGAAAGATGGCAAGCAGTCGAAAAAAATTGAGAGAAGTTCTGCTATTTCTGTGGGAAACGAGATTTTATGGTTGAGAAACGCTCAAGGCTTTGTTTTGTTTGCGTGAGGGTTTCAGGATGCGCAATCAGTGGAATTGAGCTGGCGTCATCGCGGGCACGTTGAATCGTTGCACCGCGATAACGCCCGTATGCCCAGCGATCACATCAAGGCTGGAACGCCCCAATAAAGATCGCCGGATCGACCCGCGCATCATTCAAGCTGATATTCCAGTGCATATGCGGCCCGGTCGCCCGGCCCGTCGCCCCGACCTTGCCCACCACCGTTCCACGCACCAATTGCTGGCCCACCTTCACGTCAATCTTCGACATATGGCAGAACATGCTGATAAAGCCCTGGCCATGGTCGACAAACACCGTATTGCCGTTGAAGAAATAATTGCCCACCAGAATCACCTTGCCATTGGCCGGGGTCTTGATCGGCGTGCCGGCAGGCACCGCGAAGTCCAGGCCCGAGTGCGGGTTGCGTTCTTCACCGTTGAAGAAGCGACGCACGCCGAACTTGCTCGACAGCGGGCCGTTCACCGGTTTGTCCAACACCAGGTTGCTTGGCAGGTTCGGGCTGAAGCTGCGGTAAGCCTTGAGTTGCACGGCCAGTTCGCCTTCGATGCGCTTGAGCTGCGCCGGAGCGGGGTTGACCTGGCTTTTGTTCTTCAGGGTGATGCGCTGTTCCGGGTACTTCTTGAAACCGACGATAAACGGCAGGGTGCGCCCACCGCTGCTGATGCGCTCGTTACCGGGCTTTACCGTCAATGGGATGCCGACAATCGCCAGCCAGTTGTCCTGTTCCTTGACCACCAGCACCGGTTTGCCCTGGTAGGTGGCTTTCGGTGCGGCGGCGGCGGGGCCCAGGTCGACCACGGCCACACCGCCGGGTACCGGCTTGTTCAGGGTGCGGGTGATGTAGCTGTCGGCGTGGGCATTGAAGGCGAGGCACAGCAGCATCAGCAGGCTAAATAGACGAGGCATCAATCAATCCAGTAATGAAAGGGTGACGGGTGTCAGGTGGTTATCTTCCACCCGCACTTGCAATTGGCCTTCACCGAGGCGCGCGGTCAGGCGTTGGCCGGTGTGGGTTTGTGCGGCATTGCGAATCGCCTGGCCGCGCTCGTCCAGCAGGATGCTGTAGCCACGGCCCAGGGTCGCCAGCGGGCTGACCACCTGCAACGTCTGCACCTGGCTTTGCAGTTGCAGACGACGGGCCTTGAGGCCCTCGCGCATGGCCCGGGGCAGGCGCTCGGCGAGGCTGTCCAGGCGCTGGCGCAGCAGGGCCAGTTGCCGCCCCGGATGCTGGCCGGCGAGGCGCGTTTCCAGGCGGATCAGGCGTTCGCGGCGGGTGTTGAGGCTGCGCTCGAACGCGCGGCGCAGGCGCATATCCAGGTCATCCAGGCGCTGGGCCTGCTGGCGCAGGCGCTCACCGGGGTGACGCAGGCGGCGGGCCATGCCTTCCAGGCGCAGGCGGTCGTGGGTCAGGCGATTGCGCATCAGCATCACCAGGCGCCGGTGCAGGCTTTCGACCTGGCGCACCAGATTGCTCGCATCCGGCGCCAGCAACTCGGCCGCCGCCGACGGCGTAGGCGCACGCACATCGGCCACGAAGTCACTGATGGACACATCGGTCTCATGGCCGACCGCACTGACGATGGGCGTGATACAGGCATCAATGGCCCGCGCCACGGCTTCTTCGTTGAAGCACCAGAGGTCTTCCAGGGAGCCGCCGCCACGGGCCAGGATCAGCGCGTCGAAGCCACGGGCATCCGCCAGCTTGAGGGCGCGGACAATCTGCGCCACGGCTTCGCGGCCTTGCACGGCGGTGGGGATCAGGGTCAGTTGCACGTTCGGCGCACGGCGGCCGAACACACTGATGATGTCGCGAATCACCGCGCCCGTGGGCGAGCTGATAATCCCGATGCGGCGTGGATGGGCCGGCAGCGCCACCTTGCGCTCGGCACTGAACAAGCCTTCGGCGCTGAGCTTTTCCTTCAAGGCGTCGAAGGCCAGGCGCAACGCGCCATCACCCGCCGGTTCCACGGTGTCGAGGATCAACTGATAGTCGCCACGGCCCTCGAACAGCGAGACCTTGCCCCGCACCTTGACCGCCAGGCCATCCTTCAGCGCCTGACGCACCCGTGCGGCATTGTTGCGAAACAGTGCACAACGCACCTGCGCGCCGCTGTCCTTGAGGGTGAAGTACACATGGCCGGAGGCGGGGCGGGCGAGGTTGGAGATCTCGCCTTCGACCCAGATATTGGTGAACACGTCCTCCAGCAACACCCGCGCGCGGCCGTTGAGCTGGCTGACAGTCAGGACTTCGCGGTCCAGGCCCAGGCGGGCAAACGGGTCTTTAATCATGGGAAGAGATCTTTAGTCATGGGCGGCAGTTTATAGGCATTCGCCCAAGGTTTGACAGAACTGCGCCACCAACGCGCTCGGCGCCTGCGCGCAGGCCAGGGCCACGGTGCTGTGGCAATCGGGGTCGGCCAGGGGCAGGAAGTGAATATTGGCTGGGGCAATATCGCGCATCGACTCGGGCAGCAGGGCGATGCCAAACCCGGCCTGGATCAGTTGCAACTGGGTGGTCTTGCGTGACATCACCCGTGCGGCCTTGGGGAAAAATCCGGCACGCATGCACAATTCGGCCGACAGATAACTCAGACCTCCGCGTTGCGGGTGGGGGATCGAGATAAACGCTTCGTCTTTCAGCTGTGCCAGTTCAATGGCCGATGTGTGCCGGGCCAAAGGGTGCGCTGGCGGCACGGCCAGCAACAGTGGCTCCTTATATAAAGGCACGATGCGCACCCCTTCGCGCTGACGCAGTACCGGCAGGCGCAGCAGGCCGACCTCCAGGCGACCATCGGCAATGTCTTCCAACTGCGCTTCGGAGGACAGTTTGACGATATCCATCGACACCCCTGGGCACTGTTCCAGCCAGGTGCTGATCCCGCGCAGTACCCGCCCACTCATCGGCACTGTGCTGGAGTGGCTCAGGCGCAGGGTGCCGAGCTGGCCGTGGCCGACCTGGGTCGCCAGTTCACTGGCCTTGTGCAACTCGCCCAGCAGGTTGCGCGCCCGTGGATAAAACGCTTCGCCGGCGGCGGTCAGTCTGGGTTGGCGGGCGGTGCGCTCGAACAGCGGGGTTTGCAGGATAATTTCCAGCTCCTTGATCTGCCGGCTAAGGGCCGATTGCGCGACAAACAGGCGCTCTGCGGCGGCGCTGAAGCTGCCGCTCTCGGCGATTTCGACGAAGTAACGCAGTTGCCGGGTGGAAATCACGAGTCATGCCTTTTCGAGATAGGTGGGGGGCTTGGAAGATATTAGTCGCAACCCATCCGCTTGGCTAAAGTGAGGGCCATCGCTGACAAGGAATATTGCATGAGCCTGGTTGAATTGATGGGGCAGTGGTCGTTCGGGGCGCTGGACTGGTTGGTAATCGGCCTGGGGATTGCCCTGGCCTACATCGTGTTTGGCATCGCCGGCTTCGGCACGGCGCTGGTGGCCGGGCCGATCCTGATTATGTTTATGCCGCTGTCGCAGATCATCCCGCTGCTGGTGCTGCTGGATGTCGTCGCGGCCTTTGGCAACCTGCTGCAATCGCGGCGGGATGTGGTCAAGCCGGAGCTGTTGCGATTACTACCGTGCATGGCGATTGGCTGCACCCTCGGCGTGATTTTCTTGCTCAACCTGCACTCGGACCTGCTGCTGCTGTTGATGGGCCTGTTTATCAGCACCTATGCCATCTACAGCCTGGCGGTAAGGGCCAAGCCCACGGCCCTGGCTGCCGGCTGGTCGGTCCCCATGGGCGTGGTGGGCGGATTGTTTGGTGCGTTGTTTGGCAGTGGCGGCTTTTTATATGCGATCTATCTGAACAGCCGCCTGCCCAAGGACGGCGCGCGGGCGACCCAAAGCGCGCTGATCAGCGCGAGCACGGTGGTGCGCCTGAGTCTGTTTTTGATCGCCGGGGTGTATGCCGAGTTGCCGCTGCTGATGTTGGCGGTGTGCTTGTTACCGGCGATGGCCCTGGGGCTGTGGGCGGGGCGGCGATTGACCCTGCGCATGTCCCGTGAGGCGTTTGTGCGCTTGGTGACATGGTTGGTGCTGGCCAGTGGCATTGCCTTGATTGGGCGGTATTTGAGTACTTGACCTGTGGGTTTCAGGGATTAAGCTGCCGGGCTCTAGGGCCTCATCGCGGGCAAGCCTGCTCCCACATTGAATGCAATCGAATGTGGGAACGGGCTTGCCTGCGATGGCGTCAGACGCCACACCGCAGGACTCCCATGAATTCCCAAAGCATCCTTGTCCCGAAAATCTCCACCTTGCCCGTCCACGAACCCCGCGCCCGGGCCATCGTGCGCTGGCTGGTGCGCAAGAACATCATCAAGGAAGAACTGACCACCTGCGGGCGCACCGGCAACCGCATGGGCTACGCCCTGGCCGACGGTGCCCGCGCCGTGGTGCTGCACCCCGAGGCGCTGCCGTTCAACGAGCCGGTCAATGGCCTGGAAATCATCTACAAACGCTGCATCTACACTCCAGCCAAGGGCTTTCTCGAAGAAGCCGGCTGCCCGGAATGCCTTAAAGAAGTCGGCGAGGCGCTGTTCGACAGCCTGGAAGACTGGATGCCCGGCCACACCGACAACTTCACCTGCCCGTTGTGTGGGCATGAAGATGACATCAACGGGTTTCTGTTCCTGCAGGAATGCGGCTTCTCCAACCTGGGCTTCATCTTCAACAACTGGGCGGAAGCGGGTTTCAAGCAGAGCTTTATCGACGAGTTTGCCGACTGGCTCGATCAGAAAATCAGCTGGGTCAAAGTCGAACTCTAGGAGCGCCCCGATCATTCCCGCGCTCTGCCTGGGAACGATCAGGGCCTGGAAATTCCCCATCTATCAGTATTACCAAGTTTGTCAGAGTTTTACGTTGAGGCCCGAGAGGTGTCTGAGTATAATGACGCGCTTCCATTTTCCCGCTCGGGAGCCCCCGCGATGCTGCGTATCAGCCAAGAAGCTCTGACATTCGACGACATTCTCTTAGTGCCCGGTTATTCCGAGGTGCTTCCTAACGAAGTCAGTCTCAAGACCCGCCTAACCCGTGGCATCGAGCTGAATATTCCCCTGGTTTCCGCTGCCATGGACACCGTCACTGAAGCCCGTTTGGCAATCGCCATGGCTCAGGAAGGCGGCATCGGCATCATCCACAAGAACATGACCATCGAGCAGCAAGCTGCCGAAGTGCGCAAGGTCAAGCGTTACGAAGCCGGTGTGGTGAAAGATCCAATCACCATCGAAGCCGACGCCACCGTACGCGACCTGTTCGACCTGACCCGCCTGCACAACATCTCCGGTGTTCCCGTGCTGCATGATGGCGACCTGGTCGGCATCGTCACTTCCCGTGACGTGCGCTTCGAAAACCGTCTTGAAGTCACCGTCCGTGAAGTGATGACGCCTAAAGAGCGCCTCGTCACGGTCAAGGAAGGCGCCGACAAGAACGATGTGCGTGAACTGCTGCACAAGCACCGCATCGAGCGCGTGCTGATCGTCGACGACAAATTCGCCCTCAAAGGCATGATGACCGTCAACGACATCGAAAAAGCCAAGGCTTACCCGCTGGCCAGCAAGGATGACCAAGGTCGTCTGCGCGTTGGCGCCGCCGTTGGTACTGGTAAAGACACCGGCGACCGCGTTGCGGCCCTGGTCGCTGCCGGGGTTGACGTGGTGGTAGTCGACACCGCCCACGGTCACTCCAAAGGCGTGATCGACCGCGTGCGCTGGGTCAAGCAGAACTTCCCTGACGTACAGGTGATCGGCGGCAACATCGCCACCGGCGCAGCGGCCAAGGCCCTGGCCGAAGCGGGCGCTGACGCGGTCAAGGTCGGTATCGGCCCTGGCTCGATCTGCACCACGCGGATCGTCGCCGGTGTGGGCGTGCCGCAAATCAGCGCCATCGCCAATGTTGCCGCTGCCCTTGAAGGCACTGGCGTACCGTTGATCGCCGACGGCGGCATCCGTTTCTCCGGTGACCTGTCCAAGGCCATCGTAGCCGGTGCCTCCTGCGTGATGATGGGCTCGATGTTCGCCGGTACCGAAGAAGCACCAGGCGAGATCGAACTGTTCCAGGGCCGTTCGTACAAGGCTTACCGTGGCATGGGTTCGCTGGGCGCCATGTCCCAGGCGCAAGGTTCCTCCGATCGTTACTTCCAGGACTCCTCGGCAGGCGCCGAGAAGCTCGTACCGGAAGGCATCGAAGGCCGTGTGCCGTACAAGGGCACCCTGAGCGCCATCATCCATCAGATGATGGGCGGCCTGCGTTCCTCGATGGGCTACACCGGCAGCGCCGACATCGAAGAAATGCGCACCAAGCCAGAGTTCGTACGGATCACCGGCGCCGGCATGGCTGAATCCCATGTCCACGACGTGCAGATCACCAAGGAAGCGCCAAACTACCGCGTAGGTTGAGGCTTCCAGCAAAACGTTAAGTAACCGGGGCTGTTCTTTCAGCCCCGAGTTGTTTCTGATTCATTAGACGAGACTGACTTCATGGCCCTCGACATTCACGCCCACCGCATCCTGATCCTCGACTTCGGTTCCCAGTACACCCAACTGATCGCCCGCCGCGTGCGTGAAATCGGTGTGTACTGCGAACTGCACCCGTTCGACATGGATGACGAAGCGATCCGCGAATTCGCCCCTAAAGGTGTCATCCTGGCCGGTGGCCCCGAGTCCGTGCACGAAGCCAACAGCCCGCGTTGCCCGCAAGCGGTGTTTGACCTGGGCGTGCCGGTCTTCGGTATCTGCTACGGCATGCAGACCATGGCCGAGCAACTGGGCGGCAAGGTTGAAGGTTCCGAACTGCGTGAATTCGGTTACGCCCGTGTCGACGTGGTCGGCAAGAGCCGCCTGCTGGACGGCATCGAAGACCACATCGACGCCGACGGCCTGTTCGGCCTCGACGTCTGGATGAGCCACGGTGACAAGGTCACCAAGATGCCGGAAGACTTCCACATCCTGGCCAGCACGCCGAGCTGCCCGATTGCCGGCATGTTCAACGACGAGCGCGGCTACTACGGCGTGCAGTTCCACCCGGAAGTGACCCACACCAAGCAGGGCGGCCGCATCCTGTCGCGCTTCATCCTCGACATCTGCCAGTGCGAAGCCCTGTGGACCCCGTCGAAGATCGCTGAAGACGCCATCGCCAACGTGCGTGCCCAGGTCGGTACTGACAACGTCCTGCTCGGCCTGTCCGGCGGCGTTGACTCCTCCGTAGTTGCTGCGCTGCTGCACAAGGCCATCGGCGACCAACTGACTTGCGTATTCGTCGACAACGGCCTGCTGCGCCTGCACGAAGGCGAGCAAGTGATGGCCATGTTCGCCGAGAACATGGGCGTCAAGGTGATCCGCGCCAACGCCGAAGATCAGTTCCTCAACAACCTGGCCGGCGAGTCCGACCCAGAGAAGAAGCGCAAGATCATCGGTCGCACCTTCATCGACGTCTTCGATGCCCAGTCCAACAAACTGGACAACATCAAGTACCTCGCCCAGGGCACCATCTACCCCGACGTGATCGAGTCGGCCGGCGCCAAGAGCGGCAAGGCCCACGTGATCAAGTCCCACCACAACGTGGGTGGCCTGCCTGAGGAAATGAACCTCAAGCTGGTAGAACCGCTGCGCGAACTGTTCAAGGACGAAGTCCGCCGTCTGGGCCTGGAACTGGGCCTGCCGTACGACATGGTCTACCGCCACCCATTCCCAGGCCCGGGCCTGGGCGTGCGCATCCTCGGTGAAGTGAAAAAGGAATACGCCGACCTGCTGCGTCGTGCCGACCACATCTTCATCGAAGAACTGCGCAAGGCCGACTGGTACCACAAAGTCAGCCAGGCCTTCGTCGTGTTCCAGCCGGTGAAATCGGTTGGGGTGGTCGGCGATGGCCGTCGCTACGCCTGGGTCGTGGCCCTGCGTGCCGTAGAAACCATCGACTTCATGACCGCCCGCTGGGCACACCTGCCGTACGAACTGCTGGAGACTGTCAGCGGCCGTATCATCAATGAAATCGAAGGTATCTCGCGCGTGACGTATGACGTGTCGAGCAAGCCGCCGGCGACGATTGAGTGGGAATGATCAGGCGTCCGGCACTGACCGGCACCCGCTAGCAAAAAGTACCCTGAAGCCCGCTTAATTGCGGGCTTTTGGTAATGGGTTACCGGCGGCCTTCGCACACCGGTGATTCGCCGATGCGGCCTTCCTTGCACAGGTCGATGTTATCTGTGCGCTTGAAGCCGGCGTCTTTCATGCAATAAAACTGCGTGAGCACCTGGTCAATCGGCGTCCTGTCCCCTGTCCCTGTCAGGTTGATATAGCCGCAGGCGGTCATAGCACTCTTGACGCCTTCTTCAGACACTCCGTTCTTCTTCCAATTGGTAAATTCCGGCGGCGGAGGTTGAAAGCCCCTGCCTGTGCAGCCAATCAATAACACAGCGCAAAAACTCAGCAACAGGCTCTTCGTGAGCATGGCGTTCTTCCTCATGGTTTGGCTCGGATATCGTATGCGTCGTATCAGCGAGCTTGTCGAGGTAGTGTCGAGGGCTGCTCAGGAGTAACTAGAAAAACTCATCCAACAGGCAGTAAAAAGCCATTCGCTGCTCATCAGGTTCCACACCATACCTCTCAAAGAACGGCCTGACCCATTCCTGCCCCAAGTTGCGCTCGACACTGCGGGCCGCCAGGGCCAGATCTTGATAACGGTCACTGACCCCCAGGCGGCCGCAGTCGATAAAACCACTGAAGTGACCGTTCGCTGCCATGAAGTTCGGCAGGCAGGCGTCGCCGTGGGTTACCACCAAGTCATGGATGGTGGGCCGTGTCGACAGGAGTTCGGCGAATACATCGGTGGCGCTACGTCCCAATCGCTCATCGTCGAAGTCCGTTACATCAATCAGCCCGGCGTTGATATGTGCCTGGGCGACGGTGATGCGCAGTTCCAGGGTGTGATCGAAGGGGCATTGCGCCACGGGGATCTGGTGCAATGTACGCAGGGCGGTGGCCAGGATGTCGATGATCTGCGCGGCAGAAAGGTCACTGCTACTGGCCAGGTCCTGTCCCGGGATGGCGCTCATCAGCAGCCAGTGGTGATGGTTTTCCTGCACCTCGTCCAGCACCACCGGCGCCGGCAGGCCCTGCTGTTGCAGCCAGTGAAGGCGCTCGATTTCATCGGCAAGCTCGGCGTGTTCTACGAGGGGCTCGGCCTTCAGGAACAGGTCCGTGCCGTTGTCCCTGCGTAGCCGGAAGACGTCAGCCCGCGACTCGCCGATGGCCTGCTGCTCGATCAGCGCATGGGGGAACTGTTCACGCCATTTGTTTGGAATATTCACAGGGCTTTTCCTTTTTTCTGCTTCAGCGCCGTGCGATATCCGAGAAGTAAAACTTATCCAGCGTATGCCGCGACTCGGTGTATTCGAACTGCCGCCCGTCCTGCAAAAATGTCTGGTTGCTCACCACAATCACATGGCTCTGGCCGTCGAGGTCCAGGTGCGCCTGGTCGTCCTTGCTGCGGGGCAGGGCTTCGATGGTGCGCTGGGCGTAGCTGATCTGCAGATGCAGGGTCTGTTCGATGAAGGCGTAGATCGACTGCTCGGCAATCGCCTGGTCCAATCCGGGGATCAGTTCGGCGACGAAGTGGTTGATGTCGAGGATCACCCGTTTGCCGCCGATGCGCCTTACCCGCTTGATGCGGGTAATCAGGGTGCCGGGCTCGGCCTCGATATGTTGCAGCAGCGAGCCTTCCAGCGGGAGTTGGGTGAACTCGACCACTTCGGTGCGTACGTCATCGCCCAGGTCGGCGTGGGTTTCGTGGAAGCTGACGATGCCGCCCAGTTGAAACTCAATCGGGTTGGGCGACAGCACGAAAGTGCCCTTGCCATGGATTTTTTGCGCGAACCCACGCTCCTGCAATTGCTCGATGGCCCGGCGCACGGTGCCACGGCTGGCCTGGTAGGTGTCCATCAATTCGGTTTCGGAGGGCAGGCGCGTGCCGCGTTGCAGGCGTTCGGTGGTGATGCTGGCAAGCAGATCGGTGTAGATCTGGTTGTATTTACTCATGGAGAGGGCTCTGTGCCGCGTTTGCTTTCAAGGCAGGAACCTTAGTGGCAGAGGCGGGCTTTGTCCATTGGCCCCTTGGAAAGCGGTGGGCGACTATTTTTGTAACTCGTACAGACGAGTTGTTGCTTTAACTCGTCTGTACGAGTACTTTTGCCCTCGGCATGCTGCCAATAACAAGAATCTAAAGTGGAAGAACAAGCATGAGCCACGACTATTCCAACATCGCCCGCGAGATTCTCCAGAACCTCGGGGGCAGCGATAACCTTGAGCAGGCGGCCCACTGCGTGACGCGCCTGCGCCTGGCCCTCAAGGACCCGAGCCTGGTCAACGGCAGTGCGTTGAACCAGGTCGACCTGGTCAAGGGCTCGTTCTTCACCGGCGGTCTGTTCCAGATCGTCATCGGCCCCGGCGAAGTCGAAAAGGTCTACGCCGCCCTACGCGAGCAGACCGGCCTTGCCGCCGCCACCATTGCCGACGTGAAGAAGAAGGGCGCCGACAAGACCAACGCCATGCAGCGCCTGGTGCGGGTGTTCTCCGATGTGTTCATGCCGATCCTGCCGGCGCTGATCATTGCCGGCCTGCTGATGGGCATCAACAACCTGATGGGCGCCAAGGGCATGTTCATCGAGGGCCAGACCTTGCTCGAGGCTTATCCGAACCTGGATGGCCTGTGGAGCCTGATCAACCTGATGGCCAACACCTCGTTTGTGTTCCTCCCGGCGCTGGTGGGCTGGTCGGCGGCCAAGCGCTTTGGCGGCAGTGAAATCCTCGGCATCGTGCTTGGCCTGATGCTGGTTCATCCGGACTTGCTCAACGCCTGGAACTACGGCAAGGCGGTGGCCGGGCTCGACGGCCAGAGCCTGCCGTACTTCGATATTCTGGGCTGGTTCCAGATCGAGAAGGTCGGCTATCAAGGCCAGATCCTGCCGATCCTGATGGCCGCCTACGTCATGAGCATGATTGAAAAATGGCTGCGGGCGCGGGTGCCGAATGCCATCCAATTGCTCGTCGTGCCGATCACCACCATCGTCGTCACCGGCGTGTTGGCCCTGGCAATCATCGGCCCGGTGACCCGGCACCTCGGCATCCTGATCACCGAAGGCGTGGTCACTCTGTTTGACCTGGCGCCAATGGTGGGCGGGGCGATTTTCGGCCTGCTGTATGCGCCGCTGGTGATTACCGGCATGCACCACATGTTCCTTGCCGTGGACCTGCAGCTGATCTCGACCCAGGGCGGCACGTTTATCTGGCCGATGATTGTCATGTCCAACCTGGCCCAGGGCAGCGCGGCCCTCGGGGTGTTCTACATGAGCCGCAATGCGCGGGACAAAAGCATGGCCTCGACCTCGGCGATTTCCGCTTACTTCGGCATCACTGAACCGGCGATGTTTGGGGTGAACCTGCGCTTCAAGTTCCCGTTCTATGCCGCCCTGCTGGGCTCGGCCCTGGGCAGCATTTTCCTCTCGCTGAACAAGGTGCAGGCCTCGGCCATCGGCGTGGGCGGCCTGCCCGGATTTATTTCGATCGTGCCGCAATCCATCGCGATGTTTGTGATCGGCATGGTCATCGCGATTGTCGTGCCGTTTGTTCTGACCTGTGGGTTGAGCATGAAAATTGTTCGGCCGGGTTATCGCGTCGCCTGATAGATCGCCATCGCAGGCAAGCCAGCTCCCACATCTGGAATGCGTTCCTCTGTGGGAGCCGGGCTTGCCCGCGATGAGGCCCGCAAGACCAGCACACCACTCTACTGAAGGAGCCCACCATGCAAGACTGGCAACACTCGGTGATCTACCAGATCTACCCCAAAAGCTTCCACAGCCATGCGGGTAACGCCACCGGTGACCTGCTGGGCATCGTGGACAAACTCGACTACCTCCAGTGGCTGGGCGTCGATTGCCTGTGGATCACCCCGTTCCTGCGCTCGCCCCAGCGCGACAATGGCTATGACATCAGCGACTACTACGCCATCGACCCCAGCTACGGGACCATGGCCGACTGCGACCTGCTGATCAGCGAAGCGGCCAAGCGCGGCATCAAGCTGATGCTCGATATCGTGGTCAACCACACCTCCATCGAGCACGAGTGGTTCCAGCAGGCGCGCAGCAGCCTCGACAACCCGTACCGCGACTTCTACATCTGGCGCGACCAGCCCAATAACTGGGAATCCAAGTTCGGCGGCTCGGCCTGGGAATACGAGGCGCAGACTGGCCAGTACTTCCTGCACCTGTTCGACCACACCCAGGCCGACCTCAATTGGGACAACCCCAAGGTGCGCGCCGAAGTCTACAAACTCATGCGCTTCTGGCGTGACAAGGGCGTGGGCGGCTTCCGTCTGGACGTGATCAACCTGATCTCCAAGCCGGCGGATTTTCCCGAAGACAACAGCGATGGCCGGCGCTTCTACACCGATGGGCCGAATGTGCATGCCTACCTGCAGGAAATGCACCGCGAAGTGTTCGAGGGCCACGCGCTGATCAACGTCGGCGAGATGTCCTCCACCAGCCTCGAACACTGCATTCGCTACTCGCGACCAGAGTCGAAAGAGCTGTCGATGACCTTCAACTTTCATCACCTGAAAGTCGATTACCCCAACCTGCAAAAGTGGGTGCGCGCCGACTTCGACTTCCAGCAACTCAAACGGATTTTCTCCGACTGGCAACTGGGCATGCAGGCCGGTGGCGGCTGGAACGCGTTGTTCTGGTGCAACCATGATCAGCCGCGGGTGGTCTCGCGCTTTGGTGATGACGGCGAGCACCGCGTGGTCTCGGCCAAGATGCTCGCCACGGCCTTGCACTTCCTCCAGGGCACGCCGTTTGTGTACCAGGGCGAAGAGCTGGGCATGACCAATCCGGGCTTCGACAGCATCGAGCAGTACCGTGATGTCGAGACCCTCAACATCTACCGCCTCAAGCGCGATGCCGGTGAGTCCGAGGCCTCGAGCATGGCTGCGATCATGCAGAAATCCCGCGATAACGGCCGTACCCCGATGCAGTGGGATAGCCAGGCCAATGCCGGTTTCAGCCGCGCTGAACCGTGGATCGGCATCCCGGCCAATGCGGCGCAGATCAATGTCCAGAGCCAGCTGGATGACCCGGATTCGGTACTGCATCACTACCGTGCGCTGATCGCCTTGCGGCGCCTTGAGCCGCTGATTCAAGAAGGCGTCTACCGCCAACTGCTGCAAGACCACGACAAGGTCTGGGCGTACCTGCGTGAAGGCCATGGCGAGCGTCTGTTGGTGCTGAACAACTTCTATGGCCAGCCCTGCGAAATCCAGTTGCCCAACAACCTGATCAGCGCGGCGAGTGAGCAACGCCTGCTGATCAGCAACTACCCCGACTGCCCGGTACCCACGGACACGGTCATCTTGCGTCCTTACGAGTCTTTTGTGCTGCACCTGACCGACTGAAACATCCCCTTTTCAGGCGCCGGCTTGCCGGCTCCGACAGGGAAAAAATAAGAAAAAATAATGGAGCGCTTCATGAAAACAACAATAAAGCTGGGCCTCGTTGCATCCTGTCTGACCCTGCCCCTGGCGGCGCATGCCCTGGAATTTGCCGGCTACCTGCGCAGCGGCGCCGGCACCTCGACCGGCAGCGGCCCGCAGCAATGTTTCCAACTGCCGGGCGCCCAATCCAAATACCGCCTGGGCAACGAATGCGAACAATATGCCGAGCTGGAGTTGCGCCAGGACCTGTTCACCCTGGATGACGGCTCGGTGCTGAGCGTGGATGCCATGGCCTCGCTGTACAACAAGTACGACCGCGAGCTGAAGTTCCAGGGCGAAAACAACGGCTCGGCGCGCATGCCGCAGATGTATGCGCAGTGGTCGAATATGCCTAGCCTCAATGGCGGCTCATTGTGGGCCGGCCGGCGCTACTACAAACGTAATGACATCCATATTTCCGACTTCTACTACTGGAACCAGAGCGCCACCGGCGGCGGCATCGAGGACGTGCTGATCGGCGATCTGAAATACAGCTACGCCCTGTCGCGCAAGGACAACCTGTACCAGAAGGAATACGCCACCCGTCACGACTTCAACGTCGCAGGCTTCAAGACCAACCCCGGCGGCGAGCTGGAGCTGGGCCTGAGCTATATCGAACAGGCGGGCGGGCGCGACACCCACAGTGGCTGGGCCCTCACTGCGCAGCATGTGCAGGCCGCGTTCCTCGGTGGCAAGAACAAGTTCGCCCTGCAGTACGGCGAAGGGCCGGGCACTGGCCTTGGCTACACCGGCAACACGGCACTGGAGCGCAGCAGCAAAAGCTACCGCGCGGTGGAGTTTTTCGACTGGCAAGTGACCCCGCGTTTTGGCGGCCAGGTCGAGGCGGTGTACCAGAAAGACGTGCGCCCCGGCAGCCAGGACCAGACCTGGATGTCCATCGGTGTGCGCCCGGCGTATGCCATCAGCGAGCAGTTCAAGCTGGTCACCGAACTGGGGCATGATCAGGTCGACGCCAGCGGCGGCACACGCAAACTCAGCAAATTCACCTTCGCCCCGACCTGGTCGCCCAAAGGCCCGGATTTCTGGGCGCGGCCGGAGGTGCGTTTGTACTACACCTATGCCACCTGGAACGAAGCGGCCAAGCGTGCGGCCAACGAACTGGCGGCGGGTTCGGCGTTGTCCGACACCGGCTCCTATGGCACCGCGCGGCATGGCTCCAACTTCGGTGTGCAGGTCGAATACTGGTGGAAATAAACACCGGCTTTATGTGGGAGCCGGGCTTGCCCGCGATACCGGCGGCTCGGTGTTCCAGTGCAACCGCATTGATGCAATCGCAGGCAAGCCAGCTCCCACTGGGGCCCATTTCACCCCGGGATTTGTACTCGGCCGATGATTTTTACAGAACCAAACAGCAGGTGATGTCATGACCACAACTCAACCCCTGGAACTGCTGGCGCCCCTGGCGGGTGTGCTGTTGCCCCTGGACCAGGTGCCGGATCCGGTGTTCTCCAGTCGCCTGATCGGCGATGGCGTGTGTATCGACCCCACCTCGCAGACCCTCTGCGCGCCGCTGGCCGGGGTGATCAGCAATGTCCAGGACAGTGGGCATGCGGTCAGCGTCACCGACGACTACGGCGTGCAGGTGCTGATGCATATCGGCCTGGATACCGTGAACCTGGCGGGCAAGGGTTTCACCCGGCTGGTCGAGGAAGGCCAGCGGGTTGAGGCAGGTCAGCCGTTGATCGAGTTTGATGCCGACTTTATCGCGCTCCATGCCCGCAGCTTGCTGACCCTGATGCTGGTGGTCAGCGGCGAGCCATTTGTGCTGCTGGCGACGGACACCGGGCTAGTCACCGCCGGGCAACCGTTGCTGCGGGTGACCCCGGTAATCCGTGCGGCCAACGACGAGGAAGAGGAGGGCGACGCACTGTTTTCCAAACCCCTCACGTTGCCCAATGCCAACGGCCTGCATGCCCGCCCGGCGGCGGTGCTGGCCCAGGCGGCCAAGGGCTTCAATGCGAGCATCTGCCTGCACAAGCAAACCCAGAGCGCCAACGCCAAGTCCCTGGTGGCGATCATGGCGTTGCAGACGGTGCAGGGCGATACCTTGCAAGTCAGCGCCGCGGGGCAGGACGCCGAGGCGGCGATTCAGGCGCTGGTCGCGCTGTTGCTGGAGGGCTGTGGCGAAACCGTAGCGGTGCTGGCCGAGGAGGTTAAACCGGTCGCGCCGTTGTCGTCGGCGAGCGTGTTGCGCGGCGTCTGTGCGTCGCCCGGTTCGGCGTTTGGCCAAGTGGTGCAGGTGGCCGAGCCGCAGCTGAATGTGCCTGAAGAGGGGGCTGGCGAGGCGCTGGAACGGGCCACCCTGGAACGTGGCTTGCGCGCTGCAACCCAGGCGCTGCAGGCGTTGCAGGACAAGCCCGGCGGCAGTGCCCAGGTAGAGATTTTCCGTGCCCATCAGGAATTGCTCGAAGACCCGACCCTGCTTGAACAAGCCCACGCCCTGCTCGCCAAAGGCAAGAGCGCCGCGTTTGCCTGGAACAGCGCCACACTCGCTACCGCCGGGCTGTTCGAGCAATCAGGCAGCCCCCTGCTGGCCGAACGCGCCGCCGACATGGCGGATGTTGGCCAGCGTGTGCTCAAGCTGATCCTCGGGGTTCAAGACGGCGCCTGGGAGTTGCCGGAGCAGGCCATCCTGATTGCCGAGCAATTGACCCCTTCGCAAACCGCCAGCCTCGATCCGGGCAAGGTGCTGGGGTTTATCACCGTGGCCGGAGGGGCCACCAGCCACGTCGCCATTCTTGCTCGCGCCCTGGGCTTGCCGGCGATGTGCGGTGTGCCGGCCCAGGTCCTGGCGTTGCCCGATGGCAAGCCCGTGTTGCTGGACGCCGACAAAGGCGAACTGCACCTCGACCCGGACCTGGCAGTGATCGAGACGCTGCGGGCTGCGCGCGAGCAGCAGGTTGTGCGCCGCCAGCGCGATCTGCAGCAGGCCGCCTTGGCCGCCATCACTCGCGATGGTCATCATATTGAGGTGACCGCCAACGTCGCCTCGCTGCAGGAGGTTCAGCAAGCCCTGGTCCTGGGGGCTGAGGGGGTCGGGCTGTTGCGCTCGGAGTTTCTCTACCTGGACCGCAACCGCGCGCCGAGCCCGCAGGAACAGGCCCAGACCTACAGCGCCATTGCCGGTGTCCTGGGCACCGAGCGCAATCTGGTGGTACGCACGCTGGATGTGGGCGGTGACAAACCCTTGGCCTATGTGCCGATGGACAGCGAGACCAACCCCTTTCTTGGCCTGCGCGGCATTCGCCTGTGCCTGGAGCGCCCGCAACTGTTGCGCGAGCAGTTCCGCGCAATCCTTGCCAGCGCGGGCCTGGCGCGGCTGCATATCATGTTGCCGATGGTCAGCCTGTTGTCGGAGCTGCATCAGGCCCGGCAGATCCTCGAAGAGGAAGCGCTGAACCTGGGGCTTACCGAGCTGCCGAAGCTGGGGATCATGATTGAGGTGCCGTCGGCGGCATTGATGGCGGATGTGTTTGCGCCCCATGTGGATTTTTTCTCGATCGGCACCAATGACCTGACCCAATACACCCTGGCCATGGACCGCGACCACCCGCGCCTGGCCAGCCAGGCCGACAGCTTTCACCCGGCGGTGCTGCGCCTGATCGCCACCACGGTCAAGGCCGCCCATGCCCATGGCAAGTGGGTGGGTGTGTGTGGCGCGCTGGCATCCGAAACACTGGCGGTGCCGATGTTGATCGGGCTGGGGGTGGACGAGTTGTCTGTCAGCGTACCGTTGATCCCGAGTATCAAGGCCACCGTGCGTGACCTGGACCTGGCGGACTGCCAACTGATCGCCCACCAGGTGTTGAATCTGGAAGAGGCCGCCCAGGTGCGCGAGGCCCTGAGCCTGTACCACGCAGCAACCGTCGAAACCTCATTGGTTGTGGAGAACTGAATATGTTCGAGAAATTGCAGCAGGCGTTCTGGAAAGCCCTGACCCCGGACCTGGTGGCGGAAACGCTGGTTGCCGAGCCGAAGGCTGACGGCATGTTGGCGCCGGCGGTGCTGAGTGCATTGGGCGGGGCGGCGAATCTCAAGACGCAGCAGCGGGTGGCGTTGACGCGGACCCGCGTGCAGCTACAGGACCCGGCGCTAGTGGACGAGGCGGCGCTGAAGACGGCGGGTATCACGGCGGTGATGGTGCTGGCGGGCGGGGTGGTGCATCTGATCACTGGCCTGTAGAACACCACAAAATAAATGTGGGAGCGGGCTTGCCCGCGATAGCGGTGGGTCAGTCAAATACTCATCAACTGACCCACCGCTATCGCGGGCAAGCCCGCTCCCACATTGGGTTTTGTGCTGTCTGATCGTTCCCGGGGGTCAGAGTTGGGGGGTATCTTGCGGCGGCTTGGTCTTGTCCACGCCCGGCACATGCAGGTTGCCTTCCACCATCTGGTTGCCCTCCAGCTGCGGCTGGGTCACCCAGGTCAGGATGTCGTAATAACGGCGGATGTTGGCCACGAAGTGCACCGGCTCGCCGCCCCGGGCGTAGCCGTAGCGGGTCTTGCTGTACCACTGCTTCTGCGACAGGCGCGGCAGCATTTTCTTCACGTCCAGCCACTTGTTCGGGTTCAGGCCTTCCTTTTGCGCCAGCTTGCGCGCGTCATCCAGGTGACCGCCGCCGACGTTATAGGCCGCCAGGGCAAACCAGGTGCGGTCAGGTTCGAGAATCTTGTCGTCCAGTTCGTTCTTGATCATCGCCAGGTACTTGGCGCCCCCCTTGATGCTCTGCCGCGCGTCCAGGCGGTTGGACACGCCCATGGCCTGGGCGGTGTTCTGGGTCAGCATCATCAGGCCGCGCACGCCGGTCTTGGAAGTGACGGTCGGTTGCCACAGCGATTCCTGGTAACCAATGGCTGCCAGCAGTCGCCAATCGACCTTTTCTTCCTTGGCCGAGGTCTTGAAGAACTTCTCGTACTTGGGCAGGCGCTGCTGCAAGTGCTGGGCAAAGGTGTAGGCGCCGACGTACCCCAGTACATCCACATGCCCGTAATAACGATCCTTGAGGCGCTGCAGGGTGCCGTTCTTCTCGACCTTGTCGAGGTAGCTGTTGACCTCGTTGAGCAGGCTGTTGTCTTCACCGGCAGCCACGGCCCAGCTCTGGTTGCTGGCGTTGCCCAGATCGAAGGCCACCCGCACGTTGGGGAAGTACACCTGGTTCATCGCCACTTCATTGGAGTCGACCAGGGTCAGGTCGATCTGCCCTTCATCGACCATGCGCAGCAGGTCGACCACTTCAACGGCATCGGACTCTTCGTATTCAATCGCAGGATTCTGCTTTTTCAGCTCGGCCAGTTGCTCGGCATGGGTGCTGCCCTTGAGCACCATGATCTTTTTGCCCACCAGGTCGGCCGCATTGGTGGGGCGGGATTGGCCGTTGCGATAGATGATCTGCGGGGTGACTTCCAGGTACGCATGGGAAAAGCGCACCTGTTGTTTACGCTGCTCGCTGCTGACCAGGCCAGCGGCGGCCAATACCGGACCGTCGGGTTTGCCCAACTGGTCGAACAGGTCATCGAGGTTGTCGGCGGTCTCGATTTCAAGCTTGACCCCCAGGTCGTCGGCAAAGCGCTTGACCAGTTCGTATTCGAAACCGGTTTCGCCGTTGCGGTCCTGGAAATAGGTGGCCGGGCTGTTTCGGGTGACCACCCGCAATACGCCATCCTCCTTGATTCGCTCGAGCGTGCTGGGCTTATCAACACAGGCGCTGAGCATCAGGAAGAGTCCGGTGGCGAGGAGCCATTTGGCACATCGCGGGCGCAAAGCAGTTGGGGAGAACATCTGGGCAGTATACGCAAACGGCCCACGGCGCCATATCTCGACAGCATGGGAGTTGTCTGCTAGCGCCTGCGAAACTGTGCTGCAGCCCGCAGAAACGTGGCCTGGGGCGCAATGGTGAGGGTGAAAATAACTGCGTCGGCCACCCTGGAAAACGCCCCGATACCGTGCAATCTGTGCCAACTGACGTTCGGCAGCGGCCAGCGGCACCGTTTCGGGTGCCGTTGGCGCAGGTTTACGCTAGAATGCACGGCCTCAAAGCACACCCCCTTCCCGAGGCTGTCCCGAAGATGTTGATCCTGCGCGGCGCTCCTGCCCTTTCTGCCTTTCGCCACAGCAAACTCCTTGAGCAACTGAGCCAGAAGGTTCCAGCTGTCACTGGCTTGTATGCTGAATTTGCTCACTTCGCCGACGTTAACGGCGTTTTGACCGCCGACGAACAGCAAGTGCTGGCACGCCTTCTGAAGTACGGCCCCAGCGTTCCCGTTCAAGAGCCGACTGGCCGCTTGTTCCTGGTTCTGCCACGGTTCGGCACCATCTCGCCCTGGTCGAGCAAGGCCAGCGATATCGCCCGCAACTGTGGCCTGGAAAAAATCCAGCGCCTGGAACGCGGGATCGCCTTCTACGTGGCTGGCCAGTTCAGTGATGCCGAAGCCGAGCTGATTGCCAGCAGCCTGCACGACCGCATGACCCAGATCATCGTCAGCCAGCTGGAACAGGCTGCCGGCCTGTTCAGCCATGCCGAGCCCAAGCCGCTCACCGCGATTGACGTGCTCGGCGGTGGCCGCGCCGCCCTCGAGAAGGCCAACACCGAGCTGGGCCTGGCCCTGGCCGAAGACGAGATCGACTACCTGGTCAACGCCTTCAACGGTTTGCAGCGCAACCCCCACGACATCGAACTGATGATGTTCGCCCAGGCCAACTCCGAGCACTGCCGCCACAAGATTTTCAACGCCAGTTGGGATATCGACGGCCAGAGCCAGGAAAAAAGCCTGTTCGGCATGATCAAGAACACCTACGTGATGCACAGCGAAGGCGTTCTGTCGGCTTATAAAGACAACGCCTCGGTGATCGTCGGCTCTGTCGCCGGCCGTTTCTTCCCGGACCCGGAAACCCGCCAGTACGGCGCGGTGCAGGAGCCGGTGCACATCCTGATGAAGGTTGAAACCCACAACCACCCGACCGCGATTGCCCCGTTCCCGGGCGCAGCCACCGGCTCGGGCGGCGAGATCCGCGACGAGGGCGCCACCGGCCGTGGCGCCAAGCCCAAGGCGGGCCTGACCGGTTTCACCGTGTCCAACCTGCAGATCCCAGGCTTCGAACAGCCGTGGGAAGTGCCATACGGCAAGCCTGAGCGCATCGTTACCGCACTCGACATCATGATCGAAGGCCCGCTGGGCGGCGCCGCGTTCAACAACGAATTCGGGCGTCCGGCCCTGACCGGTTATTTCCGTACCTTCGAGCAGTCCATCACCACCCCCCGTGGCGATGAAGTGCGCGGTTACCACAAGCCGATCATGTTGGCCGGCGGTATGGGCAACATCCGTGAAGACCACGTGCAGAAGGGCGAGATCCTCGTCGGCTCGAAGCTGATCGTGCTCGGCGGCCCGGCCATGTTGATCGGCCTGGGCGGCGGCGCGGCTTCCTCCATGGCCACCGGCACCAGCTCGGCGGACCTGGACTTTGCTTCTGTTCAGCGCGAAAACCCTGAGATGGAACGCCGTTGCCAGGAAGTCATCGACCGTTGCTGGCAGTTGGGTGACAAGAACCCCATCAGCTTTATCCACGACGTCGGCGCCGGCGGTTTGTCCAACGCCTTCCCGGAACTGGTCAATGACGGCGACCGTGGCGGCCGTTTCGAACTGCGCAATATTCCAAACGACGAGCCGGGCATGGCCCCACACGAAATCTGGAGCAACGAATCCCAGGAACGTTACGTACTGGCGGTCGGCCCTGAAGACTTCGCGCGCTTCCAGGCCATCTGCGAACGCGAGCGTTGCCCGTTTGCCGTGGTCGGCGAAGCCACTGCCGAGCCGCAACTGACCGTGACCGACAGCCACTTCGGCAACAGCCCGGTGGACATGCCCCTCGAAGTGCTGCTGGGCAAGGCCCCGCGCATGCACCGTTCGGCGGTACGTGAAGCCGAACTGGGCGATGATTTCGACCCAAGCAGCCTGGACCTGACCGACAGCATCGAGCGCGTGCTGCACCACCCGGCCGTGGCGAGCAAAAGCTTCCTGATCACCATCGGCGACCGCACCATCACCGGTCTGGTTGCCCGTGACCAGATGGTCGGCCCTTGGCAGGTGCCGGTGGCTGACGTTGCCGTGACCGCCACCAGCTTTGATGTGTACACCGGTGAAGCCATGGCCATGGGCGAGCGTACCCCGCTGGCCCTGCTGGACGCCCCGGCGTCGGGCCGCATGGCCATTGGTGAAACCATCACCAACATCGCCGCATCGCGTATTGGCAAGCTGTCCGATATCAAGCTGTCGGCCAACTGGATGTCCGCTGCCGGCCACCCCGGTGAAGATGCGCGCCTGTACGACACCGTCAAGGCAGTCGGCATGGAGCTGTGCCCGGAACTGGGGATCACCATTCCGGTGGGCAAGGACTCCATGTCCATGGCCACCCGTTGGAACGATGAAGGCACCGACAAGAGCGTTACCTCGCCGCTGTCGCTGATCGTCACCGGCTTTGCGCCAGTCACCGATGTCCGCCAGACCCTGACCCCGCAACTGCGCATGGACAAGGGCACCACCGACCTGATCCTGATCGACCTCGGTCGTGGCCAGAACCGCATGGGCGCCTCGATCCTTGCCCAGACCCACGGCAAGCTCGGCAAGCAGGCGCCGGACGTCGATGACGCCGAAGACCTCAAAGCCTTCTTCGCCGTGATCCAGGGCCTGAATGCCGATGGCCACCTGCTGGCTTACCACGACCGTTCCGACGGTGGTTTGCTGACCAGCGTCGTGGAAATGGCTTTCGCCGGTCACTGCGGCCTGAGCCTGAACCTCGACGGCCTGGCGGAAACTTCCGCTGACATCGCTGCCATCCTGTTCAACGAAGAATTGGGCGCGGTCATCCAGGTGCGCCAGGACGCCACCCCGGACGTGCTTGCACAGTTCAGCGCCGCTGGCCTGGGCGACTGCGTGGCCGTGGTCGGCCAGCCGATCAACAACGGTGTGATCAACATCGTGTTCAACGGCGACACCGTGTTTGAAGGCCAGCGCCGCCTGCTGCAACGCCAGTGGGCCGAGACCAGCTACCAGATCCAGCGCCTGCGCGATAACGTCGCCTGTGCCGAGCAGGAATTCGACGTGATCCTGGAAGAAGACAACCCGGGCCTGAGCACCAAGCTCAGCTTCGACGTCAACCAGGACATTGCCGCGCCGTACATCAAGAAAGGCATCCGCCCACAGGTTGCCGTGCTGCGTGAGCAGGGCGTCAACGGCCAGGTGGAAATGGCGGCCGCGTTCGACCGTGCCGGCTTCAATGCGATTGACGTGCACATGAGCGATATCCTCGCCGGTCGTGTTGACCTCAATGAGTTCAAGGGCCTGGTGGCCTGCGGCGGTTTCTCCTACGGCGACGTGCTGGGTGCCGGTGAAGGCTGGGCCAAGTCGGCCCTGTTCAACAGCCGTGCCCGCGATGCGTTCCAGGGTTTCTTCGAGCGTAACGACAGCTTCACCCTGGGTGTGTGCAACGGTTGCCAGATGATGTCCAACCTCCACGAACTGATCCCGGGCAGCGAGTTCTGGCCGCACTTCGTGCGTAACCGTTCCGAGCAGTTCGAGGCCCGTGTGGCCATGGTGCAGGTGCAGGAATCGAACTCGATCTTCCTGCAAGGCATGGCCGGTTCGCGCATGCCAATCGCCATTGCCCACGGTGAAGGCCATGCCGAGTTCGCCAGCGAAGAAGCGCTGCTCGAAGCCGACCTGTCCGGCACCGTGGCCCTGCGCTTTGTCGACAACCACGGCAAGGTCACCGAAAACTACCCGGCCAACCCGAACGGCTCGCCGCGCGGGATCACCGGGCTGACCAGCCGCGACGGTCGTGTGACCATCATGATGCCGCACCCGGAGCGTGTGTTCCGCGCGGTGCAGAACTCGTGGCGCCCGGAAGAGTGGAACGAAGACGGTGCGTGGATGCGCATGTTCCGTAACGCTCGTGTGTGGGTGAACTAAGGCCGTGTACAAGCTCAGCTTCTTTGTGCCCGACAGCCATGTGGAGGCGGTGAAAAGCGCCGTCTTCGCGGCCGGTGGCGGGCGCATCGGCGACTACGACAGCTGTGCCTGGCAAGTGCTGGGCCAGGGCCAATTCCGCCCGATGGACGGCAGCCAGCCGTTTATCGGGCAGGTGGGCCAGGTCGAAGTGGTTGAAGAATGGAAGGTCGAGCTGGTGGTGGCTGATGAGTTGATCAAGGCAGTTGTCGCTGCGTTGAAGCTCAGCCACCCCTATGAAACACCGGCTTATGAGGTGTGGCAGCTGGCGGATTTCTGATCGGCCGGCTGTAGACAGAAAACCCGCTGGGCCGACTTGGCCAGCGGGTTTTTTTGTGGGCGATCATGCCGCCATGGGCAAGCCTCAATCACTCACGGTGCGGGCACCAGCCCCACTTCAGCCTTCAAGGCGCTGATCAACAGGTTTTCGTAGCCGAACCGCTTGCCCTGCATCGGCTCCCAGCGCTCGACATAAAACAGGCCGTTGTGGTCGACCTTGATCGGTGTCGAGACGATTTCCCCGCTGCGGGAACGATGCAGCAGGTTGCTCTGCGCCGGCGACGGGCGTTCGATCAGGAACAGGCCGGGACGGTTCAGGCGTGTCCTGTCCGCGGGGACGAAGGGGGAGGGGGCCTTGATGCCTTCTACGCCGGCGTCCAGGATGAAATCGCTGCGCAGGGCTCGGGTGTAAGGCGTCAGGCCTTCGGCAAACGTCTCCCAGGTGCCGGGGCGAATGTTCTGCGCCAGTGCCGGGGCCGTGTCCCGGATTTGCAGGCTGACGGCGCCTTGCAGCTCCGCCAGGCCGGGCACCCCCAGGTTGATGTTGGTGTGGGCGCTGCCGATGAAGGCCAGCCATTTATGCGGTCCGTGGGCCGCCTGGTCGGCCTTGATCACCTGCGATGCGAAGTAGCTGAACATCTGGTTGCGCGACTGCACCGTGTCCCGCAGCCCCTTGACGTGGTAACTGGCCGTGCAGTCCAGGGCCCGGATGCGCAGGCCATGCCTGGCCGCCACCTGGATGACTTCGGTGTAGGTATCGTCGCCGTTGTAGCCTGGCATATGGCCGCGATCCAGCCGTGTGAGGTAGCGCTTGAGTGTGTCCGGCAGCCGTTGCGTACTGAGGAACATGTCCAGGTCCGCCTGATGCATATCGGTCAGCAGGTGTTCGACGTACAGCGTCTTGAACTCCAGTTCCTTGAGTTTTTTCATGTGGTCGCGCAGCCAGCGCTTGCTGGATTGCTCCTGGTGCCCTTCACCAAGGATCAGTCCCGGGAACTCGCTTTGACGCAGTTTTTCCAGAAATGCCTCTGGGGTCGTGTGGGCGGCCAGTTCGGCCGGGTCTGGCCTTGCCGGCGGTACCTGGCTGGCCAGGTAGGCCTGGGCATCGCTACTCAGGCGATCCCTGGCGCTCTGGAAGGCCTGGAATGCTTCGCGCTCGTGCGGATTCAGCGCAAAGTAGCGGCTGTCCAACCCGCGGTGGGCGACGATCTGTTGCGCAAGGTTGTCCCTGAGCGGTAGGGGAATGTCGTAGTCGCTGTAATGCGTCACGACCGCGGCAGTCGCCGCGCTGGACGACGCTGCGGGTTCGGGTGCCTTGTACGCGGTCTGCAGGGCCAGGCGGTAATCGCCCTTGGCCAAGGGATCGCCCGCAATGGCACCGGCGGTGTCGAGCCAGATCCCCACGGGTTGGCCCGGGGCCACGTCGTCCACCCGCAGGGCAACGGCACCTTGCAAGTCGGCCAGGCCGGGGGTGTCATCGAAAGTGCGCAGGCGCGATGAATCCACCAGGGCCACCCAGCGCTCACCGGGTGTGCCGATGGCGTCGGTCTCGAGGGCTTTGTGGGAGTAGAAGTTCCTGATCCCGTTGTCCCGGGGCGTGGTGGTCGGGGTGTCGGCCATTTGCAGGACGTCATCCAGTAGATAGGAGGTGGATGCGTCCAGGGCCCTGATCTTCATGCCCTTTGCCTGGGCCTTGCGCACCAGGGCCACGTAGGAGTATTCGGCATTCTCGGCAAAACCCAAGGCGGTATCGATGGTTTTCAGGTGCCGTTGGATATGTTGCCAGGATTTCCCGCTGTTCAGCTTCTCCAGTTTCGCCCGGAATATATCGGCTGGCAGGTGCTCGATGTACAGGTGTTTGAAGCCTTGGTTGAGCAAGCTGTCCATCTGCGTGATCAGCAGTTGTTTAGCGGCAATGGAGCCGGGTATCGCGCCGATGACCAGGGGCTTGTTCCCGGCAAAGGCATTGCTGGCGATCCATTGCGAGAAGGACGTGTCGGCGCCGATGGCCGGCACATCGGTGCGGGCTGGTAGTGGGGCGAGATGTTTGAAAAAGTGGCGGGCGTCGGCTGTCAGTTGCTCGGCCTGTTGCAAGTAGGCGGCGCGCACCGCTTTCAAGTCTCGGGCAGCATTCTCCAGTGCGACGTCCCGGGAGCCGAACTCCCATTCGGTTCGCTGCACTATCCCGGCCCGTACATCCGGGTTCAGGGCCAGCTCCAGTTTGCCCGCGTACTTCGCCGGGATTTCATAGTTCTTCAATGGCTCGGGTGGCTCGGGCAGCTTTTCATATTTCGGCGCGCCGCCAGTCACCCCGGTACGCCGCCAGACGCCTTGCGCATCGGGGGCGGCGAGGCGGGTAGTGGAAACCAGTCTGCCGGTCGCCGGGTCCAGGCGGTACAGCAAATAACGGCCGATCGGGTCGGGGGTCTTTTTTGCCCACAGGCCTTCGTCACCGAACAGCACGGCTTGCATGTCCTCAAGCGCCAGCGGCTTGGGCTCTAGTGGCTGGATCAGCTTCAAGACCTCGTTCAGCGCCGCCGCAGCCTCGGTGGCCGGGCGCACGGCCGGTTTTACCAGTTGTTTGAGCGACACCAGGGCCGGGCGCAGATCGGTAAAGGCCGCCCCGGCGCTGTTGAGCACGTAACCGATCAAGTGTTCCACGGCCGCCCCCGTATCGCCCTGCTGATAGGCGTGCAGCGCCAGCATGCCGTCCTTGAATGCCAACAGCATGCCCAGGCTCAGGCTGAGGGTGGGGAACGGCGCGGTAGCGATACCGCTGACCCACTCCACGCAGGTCCACAGAATACTGCTGATCATCTGGCTGCGATTCGCCGTGGTGCCTTCAACGTCGTCAATCTTGCGCTGCTGCTTCATGTCGTACAGCGCCTGGCGCAGATCCAGTAATGGGGTTTGCCCGTGGGTCGAGTCGTAGCGCGGCGGACTCACGGAGGTTTTGTTCAAGTCCTCGGGTAATTGCGCCTTGGCCTCTTCCAGGAAGTTGCGTACGCGCGCCTGGGATTGAGCACCGACCCGCAGGGTGAAATAGCCGACCATGCCGGGAGTCTTTTTCAGCAGATAGTTGAACTGTCGCGCCTCACGAAAGCTGATGCCATCGGGGGCGTTTGGGGTGTAAAGCAACGTCGGGAAACCGGCGTGGCTGAAGAGGAAGTTATCGATCACCCATTCGCCGTCTACCAGCAAGCGGTGGAGGGCGTAGGTGCCACGGACCTCGGTGCGGGTATCGCCCATGCTGGCAATGCTGCGTTCCAGCCAGTCGCCATCGACCCCGGCGATATGCCCTTGCAGGCGGCATTCCAGGGCGGCGTTCTGCATCTGCCGTTGGGTAATGCTCAGGGTGGCATTGCGCCGCAAGGCATAGTCGGCACTGCCGGCGTTGAGCAGCCGGCGTTTGACTTCGTTGATGTAGTGTTGGCCAACCCAGGTGCCGGTGATCGAGCGGGCGACCTTTTCAGCGGTCAGCGGGCTCAGGTCAACACCGGGCGGGCCTTTGAAGCGAGCGGCGCGCGAAAATTTCGCGTCAAGAAAGCCTACGCCGTCGGCGTAGCCATCGCGGTACAGCTGGGTGTAGGTCAGGGGGGTGGGGGTCCATGAGGCGAGCAGCGCCGGGGGCGAGAAGGCCCAGACCGTATCGGGGTCGATGTCGTTCTGATGGCGTCCGAGCAGTTCGTTCAGGCGTTCTCTGGCCCGTTCGTGCACGTAGGTGGAGAAGCTGGGAACCTGTGCATCGGACAACGGGAAGTCGTTGTAGGCCTGCAGTGCACCTTCGCTGTCTTGCGCCAGTTTCAGCAGTTTCTGGCGGTTGTCGACGCTGGTGGAGCGATACCAGTTCGGGGTGCCGAATTCATAGTCATCGACCCGGGTTGCCAGGACATGGGCCGACATGGCCTGGAGGCAGTCGGCATGCTTGCCGATATTGCCAAAGCGGATCTGTGTGTATTCCCGGGCGTGAAACTTGAAGCTCAGGCCCGTCAATACCTGTTTCATTGCATCGCGAAAACGCAGGGCAACCCGCTTGATCAGGTAGTCGGTGAGGCCGCCGCTGTCCTGGCTCCAGCCGAGGATATGGTTCTGGCACGCGATCTCACTGTCGAATGCCTGAAGCTGCTGCTGGCGCGGTGCCTCGGGGGTGCATAACAGCACACGGATCACGCTGCCGTTGGCATCGGTCTGGCGCAGCACCCACATATCCTGCAACTGGGCTTCGTGCAGCGACAGGGTGGCGGCGCTCAGGCGCGGGTCGGTGCCTTGGCGCAGGCTCTGCACCAACTGGAAGTCCTCTTCAGTGAGGTGCCCCTGAAGCAAGGCGGTGTAGGCCAGCGCGTTGATCCGCTGGTCGAGCATCTGTTCGATTGCCCGGCTGACGGCGGGTTTGCCGTGCATCTGCTGCTGGGCGTCGGCAAAGTCGATACGTGGCTGCAGGGTGCTCAGCGTCTGCGCCAGCCAGGCGGGTGTCAGGTCCCGATAGGCCTTGGGCAGCGCGCCATCCCGGTAGGTGAGTGTGGTTTTGTTGAGGAAGTCCGAGCCCGCCAGTGCATCGCCGGTTTGCAGGCCGCGCAGGGCCAGCTCGATCAGGTTGCGGTCATGTTCGTACTCGCCGATGGGCTCCACGTAGCGCCGGGTGTTGATCACCAGGTGTTCGGGCAGCAGGTCGTGGATGTCCAGCTCATCGCTCAGGCGTTCGAGCAGTTGGTAGCGGGCCAGCGCCTCGGGGCTGGTGACCGGACTCAGCAGGTCGAGCAGGTGCTGGCGTGCCTCGTTGTAGCTCGCCAAGTGGGTGGCGAGTGTGGCCCGACGGTCTGCACTGGCGCTGCGGTACCAGTCCGGTGCGCTCTGGCGCAGGTAGCGCTCCAGCAAGCGGCGGGCACGCCATGCCAGGCGTGGGCTGATGTCCGGCACAGAGGCGCTGATGGCGCGATCCAGGTCACTGATCAGTTGAGCGGCTGACGGCTGCGGATTGTCGACCAGGCTCAGCGCCCGCTCGATGTCCTGGGTGCGCTTGGCGATCAGGGCGGCGTCGGTGTGTTCAAACAGCGGGGTCTTGTCGATCGGCGTCAATTCCAGCGGCCAGATCGCGGCCGGTGTTATATCGCGATAACGCACGGGCAGCAGTTGCATGAAGTCGCGCCGTTGCTCGGCATCGTCCATGCCTTGGCGCAAGTGCGTATTCAGGTGCGCCAGGGAGCCTAGGCACTCGATCCCGCGGGTGGGGGTAAACAGAATTACCTCACCCAGGGGCAGGGCAGAACTCAGATCGCTGGGCACCGGGCTGGATTTCTCGGTCACCACAAAGGCCCCCGCCAGCTCGACGCTCTGCTCCTGATAACGCAAGGTCAGCGCATACAGTCCTGGGCGCAGCGTTATGCCCTGCGCTATACGCCCAAGCAAGGCCTGCTGTTGCGGGTGCAACAGGCGGTCCTCGGCACTGAGGGTTGTTGCATGGGCCAGGGCGACGTACCCGGCTTCAAAGGTCATAAAGGATTTGCGTGGCTTGCCATCTATCTGCTCATAGCGGTCGAGGTGCTGCAGATGGACGTTGAGCTTGGTCTTGAGCGTTGCCACGCGGCTGGCCAGGTTGCTCTGGGTAAGCCCTCGGTAGAGCGGCCGGCTCTTGTTCAGATACAGCTGCCGATAGGACATCAGCATGCCGTTGAGTTTTTCCAGATAGGCCAGTGCAGCAGAGGGTTTGTGTTCGGGCACTAGCGGCGCATCGACTTGAAGCAGGTGATGACCGATCTGATTGAGGTGGCCTTTGATGCCTTCAAAGGTTGGGGATGTGGTGCTCACAGGCACGCTCTCCATGCTGAGGATAAGAACCCTCAGCATGGGCAGCCGTGCCTTGGGCAGGGCGGTAGATAAGTAGCGGGCTCAGGCCCCGGTACGCACCGGGTCGCGGCTGGCAAGGGCCTTGAGGGCAGTGCTCAAGCCCTGGGCCGACTCGCCTACCAGCAGGTGCCAGATACCGCCGTCGAGCCGGCTGATGCCCTGGCAACCAAGGGTCTTGAGCTGGGATTCCGACAATGCCCGGTCATCGGCCAGGCGCAGGCGCAGACGGGTCATGGCCACGCAATCGAGCTGCAGCACATTGTCGCCGCCGCCCAGTGCGTTCAGCCATTGTTCGGCCTGGGGCGGGGCAACGTTGGCCACCGCGGGCTGAGGGCTGGGGGATGAGGGCGAGGGCTGGCCGGCTGTCGGCATGGCCAAGCGAATCTCATCGGCAATGCTGTCGGCCATCGGCCCCACCACCACCTGCAAGCTGCCGCCATTGCCAGGGCGCACCACGGCCATCGCCCCCAGGGCCTTGAGCTCGGCGTCCACGGCCTTGTTACGGTCGACCATGTCCAGGCGCAGACGGGTGGTGCAGGCGCCGACGCTGAGCAGGTTGTCGGCGCCGCCCAGGGCGCGGATATAGGCACTGGCCCGCTGGTTATCACTCATCGCTTCGGCCTGTACCACCTGGATATCTTCACGGCCAGGGGTCTTCAGGTTGAAGCGACGGATGCAGTAATTGAACACGCTGTAGTAGATCACCGCGTAGGCCAGGCCCACCGGGATCACCAGCCAGCCATTGGTGGATTTGCCCCAGCCCAGGACCATGTCGATGAACCCACCGGAGAAGGTAAAGCCCAGGTGAATATCCAGCAGGTTGGTGACCGCCATCGACAGGCCGGTGAGCAGCGCATGCAGCAGGTACAGGAACGGCGCGAGGAACATAAAGGCGAATTCGATCGGCTCGGTGACCCCGGTGAGGAATGAGGTCAGGGCCATCGACAGGAAGATCCCGCCCATGATCTTGCGCCGCTCCGGCAGGGCGTTGCGGTACATCGCCAGGCACGCGGCGGGCAGGCCGAAGAGCATCACCGGGAACATGCCGGTCATGAACTGGCCGCCTTTGGGGTCGCCGGCAAAGTAGCGGGTCAGGTCGCCGGTGACCACTGCGCCGGTGGCCGGATCAGTGAAGCTGCCAAACACAAACCAGGCCATGTTGTTGAGGATATGGTGCAGCCCGGTGACGATCAGCAAGCGGTTGAACACGCCGAACACAAAGGCGCCGAGGCTGCCGCTTTCCATCAGCAGCACGCCAAAACTGTTGATGCCGTGCTGCACCGGCGGCCAGATCAGGCCGAAGATCACCCCCAGGCCCACCGCCGAGAACCCGGTGACAATCGGCACAAAGCGTCGCCCGCCAAAGAACGCCAGGTACTCCGGCAGCTTGATGTCCTTGAAGCGGTTGTACAGGGCCCCGGCCATCAGCCCGCTGACGATCCCGGCGAGCATGCCCATGTTGATGGTGCTGTCCATGACCTTGAGGGTGGAGACCATCACCAGGTAGCCAATGGCTCCGGCCAGTCCGGCGGTGCCGTTGTTGTCGCGGGCAAAGCCCACGGCGATGCCGATGGCGAAGATCAGCGCCAGGTTGGCAAAGATCGCTTGCCCGGCGTCGTGCATCACCGCGATGTTCAACAGGTCGGTGTCACCCAGGCGCAGCAGCAGGCCGGCAATCGGCAGGATGGCGATGGGTAGCATCAGCGCACGGCCCAGGCGTTGCAGGCCTTCGATAAACAATTGGTACATGGCGAGTCTCCTTTTTCTTGTTGTTGTCAGCTCAACGGCCAATGGTGTTGGCAGGCTTGGCGCACGGCGCCGGCGCTGCTCAGGTTGAGCAGGGCCTGGCTCAGTTGCCGGCATTGCGCGGCGTCGAGGTGACGCACGCGGTCTTTGATGGCGGCAATCTGCGGCGGGCTGACGGACAGCTCCCGCACCCCCAGGCCCACCAGCACGGGGGTGGCCAGCGGGTCGGAAGCGAGGGCACCGCACACACCGACCCAGCGCCCGTGTTTAGCCGCGCCGCTGCAGGTCTGGGCGATCAGGCGCAGCAGCGCCGGGTGCAACGCATCGACCCGCGCGGCGAGGCCGGCGTGGTCGCGGTCCATGGCCAGGGTGTACTGGGACAGGTCATTGGTGCCGATCGACAAAAAGTCCGCGTGCTCGGCCAGTTGCTCAGCCATCAGCGCGGCGGCCGGGACTTCGATCATCACCCCCAGTTCCGGGCGCTGGGTCAGTTGCAGTTCGGCGCACAGTTCATCGAGGCGCTGGCGAATGTGCAGCAACTCGTCGACTTCACTGACCATCGGCAACAGGATCCGGCAACGTTGCAATGGGCTGACCTGCAGCAGGGCACGCAGTTGCTGGTCGAGCAGTTCCGGGCGCACCTGGGCCATGCGAATACCGCGCAGGCCCAGTACCGGATTGGCTTCGGCGGGCAAGGGCAGGTAGTCGAGTTGCTTGTCGCCGCCGACATCAATGGTGCGGATGATCACCGATTTGTCGCCCATGGCGTCCATTACCGCTTGATAGGCCTGGCGCTGTTCCTGTTCATCGGGCGCGGTGCGGCGGTCGACAAACAGAAACTCGGTGCGCAACAGACCCACGCCATCGGCGCCGTTGTCATAGGCAATCTGCGCCTCGCTGCTGGAGGCGACATTGGCGGCCACTTCAATGCCCACGCCATCCAGGGTGCTGGCGGCAGCATGGGCCTGGGCCTGTTGCAGCTGGCGCCGCTGTTTCTGCGCATCGCGGATCTGGTGGACCTGGGCGTGGCGGGCATCGTCCGGGTTGAGTTCCAGGCGCCCATTGGCGGCGTCCAGCACCACCCGTTGCCCTTGGGTTATTGCCAATACTTCACTGCCCAGCGCCACCACGCAGGGCAAGTCTTTGCCCCTGGCTAGGATCGCCACATGGGACGTGGCGCCGCCTTCGGCCATGCAGATACCGGCCGCGTTTTGCGCGCTCAGTTGCAGCAGGTCCGAAGGCGTCAGCTCATGGGCGACAACAATCGCGCCGGCGGGCAATTCGAACTGCCAGGCTTCGCCCAGCAGTGCGCGCAGCACCCGTTGCTGCAAGTCCCGCAGGTCGTTGGCACGTTCGGCAAACAACGGCTTGCCCAAGCCCAGCAACACCGCGCATTGGGCCTGGATCGCATCGCGCCAGGCATGGGTGGCGGCGCTGCCGTGCTCGATGGCAGCGGTGGCGGCCTCCAGCAGGGTCGGGTCTTCCAGCAGCGCCAGGTGGGCGGCGAAGATCTCTTCTTCCTCGACGGCCTGGCGCTGGCGGGCGTGCTCCAGGGTATTGCGGATTTCGCCGCGCACCTGTTCCAGGGCGCTGTCCAGGTGCTGCAACTGCTCATGGCGCGCATGGTTACGTGGGTCTTCTGGCAACTCGATGCTGTTGAGCCGGAACAACGGCCCGCAGACCAGGCCCGGCGCGGCGCACACCCCTTGCAATACGCCTGCTTCACGGTTGACTGGACGCGCAGCGGCTATCACCGGGGCCTGTACGGCTTCGGCAGTGGTGAGCGAAAGGGCGGCGACCAGTGCCTGCAGCGCCGCGTCGCAATCCTGGCCACGGCACGTGACCTGCACTTCATCCTGTTCACCAATGCCCAGCCCCATCAAGCCGATCAGGCTGGCGCACGACGCCGATTTGCCGGCGAAATGCAGCTGCGACAGGCTGCTGAAACCCTGGGCGGTCTTGCGGATCAGCGCGGCGGGCCGGGCATGCAAACCGCCGCGATGGGTGATGCGCACGCTGGCGCTGGCGTGCGCCTCGGCGGTGTCGGCCATCACGGGCTGCACGACGCCAGCCTGACGCGCAACGATGCGCAGCAGGGCTTCGCCGACCTTGACGGCGTTCACGGCCACGGGGCGCAGTTCGAACTGCTCACCGTTAGTGAGG